>CAZWJO010000148.1:2743-7261 GCA_964634905.1 uncultured Sangeribacter sp. | reverse complement strand
AAATATTAAATATTAAATATAAAATATTAAATTTCAATGTTGAGGACTCTGGGAACTCTGAGAACTCTGAAAAACGTACAACGTAAAACGTACAACATAAAACGCAAAACGCAAAACGCAAAACTATGGATTATGTAATATTAGCTGGAGGATTGGGCTCAAGATTTGTCAAAGAGGGGTATGAAGTGCCAAAACCTATGGTGCCATTGTTTGGAAAACCTATGATCGGAGTGCTGATCAATACGCTTATGAAGTGTGGTGCCGAGCATATTTACGTCGGCGCTAATGCGCGTATGCAGATGCTGCTTGATTATTTGGAGGAGCTTCGTGGAGAGGGTCTCCCGGTGGTCACTCGCCCGATCATCACAGACAATTCTTACTGCACACTTAAGACTGCATCTGAAGGAATTGATGGAAAGTTTGTAGCCATGACATGCGATGCCATTTTCCCAAGAGGAGAGTTTGAAGATTATGTAAGGGCAGTTGAGGAGGCCCCAGCTGATGTGGCATTGATGGGATTGACGAGGTTTGTGGAGGATGAGAGCCCGCTGTATGCCCGTGTTAATAAGGAAGGTGAGGTAATCGATTATAAGTATGGCGGAGAACCTTTTGAAGAGAGTATAATCGTGTCAGCCGGACTGTATGGCTTGTCAGGAAAAATAATGAGTGTCGTGCCTGAATTGGGTTTGGAACCGGAGTCTTTGAGCGATTTCCAGCGACTCTTAGCAGTGAAGACTCCGGTGAAAGTGTTGCCTTTTGAGTTTTCTATTGCTTTCGACGTAGATAACACTCGCGATAGGCTGCATGCGGAGGAGTTTCTTAAAGAGTAATAAATGGGGTTTTCACATTTTTTTAGATTCTTCGTTAGATTATTTGCATTTATTTCATTAATTTTGCATTTCTAATTCTACTTTCGCTTGCGAAAGTAGAATTTATGAGTTAATGAGTTTATAAGTTTAGTGAGAATAGCACGAGTAGTGACTAACCTGAGCTACTATTCAGCCTATAAACATATAGACCTATAGACCTATAAACTTTAAATGAAACTTAAATTGAAAGAAGGTGAGTAGTTTTTCAAGGAAGACCGCATACTGGTTTAAGAGGTGTGCCAACCTGCCGCTTCTGATAATGGGAGTGTTTTTCATTGGGCTATTGCTGCTCAATGAGGACGCTTCTTTCACGCAGAGCATGATATTTGAGAAGGAGATAGTCCGGCTTAAGAAAGAGATTAAGGAAAATAAAGATTCTGCAGCATATTATCGTAACCGTAGGCTCGCAATAGAGCGTGGCGATGATGCCCTTGAATATATAGCCCGCGAACAATACCACATGAAACGTCCTACGGAAGATGTCTTTCTATTGGTCCCACCATCTAAATGACTTGTAGATGAAAAAAGAAAAGAACACATCTCAAGATTCAGTTTCTTATAAAAAACTTGAGCAGAGACGCAAATATGTAGAGATGGCGGCCTCTTTAGGATTGCTTCTTGTCCTTCTGGCGATGATGTCTCCGTTCTTGGGTGGCTTTTTGGGGCATTCAATGATGTGGGCAAAATGGGTCTACGCATCTGGCGCCCTTGTCTATACTTGTGCGCGAGTGATCAATGTCAATGCCCCGGATGATTCTCTTCGGCTTCGCCGACTTCGCCGACTCGAGTTTTGGGCTGGGATGTGCTTTATTGTCGGAGCTGCATTCTGGTTCTACAAACTTCAATATTATTCCGGTTTGTTTGCAGGTCCACTTGCCGTAATGCGTCAGACAGTGGCGTTTACAATGGCAGGAGCCGTAATACAGATAGTGGCAAGCTGGATGATAGCAGCCAAACAGCGTAAAAACGATCAACGTACAACGTAAAACGAACAACGATGAAAACAAAATTTCTTGCAGTCGATCAGGGCAATTCCTTGCTTAAACTTACTCTCTTTGAGGAGGGTGAGGTTAAGGAGGCATGTCGGTTTTCGGCAGATGCTGTAGAAGATATTTTCTCTACAGTAGAGCGCTGGAATCCTGACTGCGGGGCATTCTGTTCAGTCGGCAAGATAGATTCCCGTATGGTGGAGTCGCTTCGTCTTGCTCTTGGAGGTAGTCTTCTGATTCTTTCGCGTTCCACTAAATTGCCTGTAAAGATTGACTACTCAACTCCATCGACACTTGGTATTGACCGCATAGTGTTGGCAGTGGGAGCAGCGATGCTTTATAAGGGGGAGAAATTGATGGTGGCAGATGCAGGGACAGCTGTCACGCTTGATTTAGTTGATTCTACCCCAACTTTCCTGGGTGGACGAATTTCCCCCGGATTGCGTCTTCGTTTTGAGTCGCTACATTCTCACACCGCCACTCTTCCGCTTCTGGATGCAGATGGAGCCATTCCGATGTTGGGTGATTCTACCGACACTTCTATCCGCTCAGGGGTGGTGTTAGGTCTGTCAGATGAAATCGTAGAGACATACTGTCAATATAAGAATAATTTTGGATGCGAAAGGCTGGTGCTGACCGGTGGCGATGCCGGTTTGCTGACCGACTGCATCCGTTCACGCATACCAGTCGACCATGTGCCAGACTTAATGGCAAGGGGTCTACTATATATATATAAATACAATGAAATCTAAGATCAAATCATTATGCGCCGCCTTGGCGTTGGGCTCAATAATATTGACGGCAAATGCCGATGTCAATACCCCCTATTCAATGTATGGGTATGGAATGTTGGGCGACAAGGCCACATCCATGCAGCGCCAGATGGGTGGAGTGGGCATAGCAATGCAATCAGGACGCCAAATCAATGTCGTGAATCCTGCGTCGTACGCTTCCATCGACTCCTTGACATTCTTATGGGACATGGGTGCAAATATGAATATGCGCTGGAGTAAGGATCGTACGGGCTCCGACCATGGCTATGGCGGGGGACTTGATTATGTCACTATGGAGTTTCCTCTGTCGAAGTATATGGGTATGTCGATAGGTATGGTGCCTCTGACTCAAGTGGGTTATTCTTTCGGAGATGAAATAAAGTATGGAGCCCGTCAGAATCAGGGTAATGGAGGTATTACGGAGGCTTATGCAGGCGTCTCAGGAAAAATCAAAGGTTTTTCGATAGGCGTAAATGTGTCATACGACTTCGGCACCATACAAAACGACGTCTATTCGACACCCACATTAAGCTCCCAGTCGCTCTTTCAGCAGATGATGCAGATAAGAGACTGGAATATTGTGGCTGGAGTGCAGTATAAGCAACCGATTAATAAGTATAATTACGTCACTATTGGAGCCACTTACTCCCCGAAGAAAAGTTTCCATGGGAACACTTGGCTGACAATACAAGATTTGAGCTCAGACTCACGTCCAGACACTATAGCCTGGAGTCCGATGAAAGGGAAATATTATTCTCCTCAATCATTTGGAGTGGGAGTATCATACACACATGAGAAAGTCCACAAAATCATAGTTGAAGCCGACTTCTCTTTGCAGCAATGGAGTGATGCTCCATTCTCGTCGCTCAAAGATGAGACGGGGCAGGTAGTGTTTGAAGGAATGAAATTCAGCGACAGAAAGCGATTGGCCATAGGTGGAGAATACACTCATAATGTCAGAGGCAGCTATTTTGAGAGAACTCCATGGCGTCTTGGTGCTTACTATACAGATGATTATCTGAAGATATCCGGCAATACTATGAAAGAGTATGGCGTGTCGTTAGGGACAGGATTTACAGCTCCGGGAGGAAAGACGATGATCAATATAGGCTTTGAATGGCGTCATCGCCAGACGACTCCTGTCAATATGCTTTCGGAGAATTACTTCAACATTATGGTTGGAGTCAACTTCAATGAAGTTTGGTTCTTCAAGAGGAAGATTAATTAATAATTGAGAATTGAGAATTGAGAATTGAGAATTTAGAATCAATAATTGGACGAATGTCCGGGCTATTTTTAGCTTTGGCTGTTGCAGTAATCTTAGCTTTGTCGGGGTGTAAGGATGATGGGAAGCTTGGAGTTGCTTCTCGGATTGATCCTAAGAAGATGCCTTCGATGTCTACTGTCAATGTGGCGACGCTGATATCGGATTCAGGGATCACGCAATATAAGATAGTGTCGCCTCTTTGGAATGTGTATGACGAGGTGGACACTCCTTATTGGAATTTCCCAAAGGGAGTTTATTTGCAGAAATTTGATAGGAAGTTTAATGTGATAGCCTCTGTTGCTGCTGATTCGGCTAAATTTTATCGGCTAATGAATCTATGGCAGCTTGATGGGAACGTGGAGTTGCATAAGGAGCCCGGGGAGCTTTTCTTGACACAGCAGCTGTTTTGGGATCAGAGGCGAAATCGACTTTACAGTGACTCGTTCATTCATATAGAGACTCCTGAGCGCATGCTTGAAGGACTCGGATTTGAGAGCAACGACAGGCTTACAAAATATTCCATACGTCGCCCGACGGGAATTTTCCCGGTCAGCGAGGATATGCGTAGGGATTAAGAGCTAAGAGTTAAGGGTTGGAGAAAGGCTTTAAGGGCATTAGGG
>CAZWJO010000148.1:0-2643 GCA_964634905.1 uncultured Sangeribacter sp. | reverse complement strand
GGCTTTAAGGGCATTAGGGGCTAAGGGCTTTTGATTAATAAAAATTTGGGATATGACATTTACGGTAGCGTTGGTGCTTACAATAATAGCGGTGTTGTTTTCAGCCCTGTTTTCAGGGATGGAGATAGCCTACGTGCAGTCTAACAAGGTGAGGATGCAGATTGATGGTTCGCGTGGTGGGGTTGTCGACCGTATCATCCGTGGCTTCAGTCAAAATGAGGATATGTTTATATCCTCACTTTTGGTTGGGAACAATGTTGTGCTTGTAATATATGGTATCACTCTTTCCGTGCTTATCAATCCGGTTTTGAAAAGATGGTTTGGCGACTCGGAGGCGATGGTGCTTATAGTGAACACTGTCTTTTCCACCTTAGTCATTCTTCTTTGTGGAGAATTCATACCGAAAGCCACGTTCCGCATCAATCCGAACTTCATGATGAGGATGTTCGCATTGCCGCTCTACGTCATTTATATTGTCTTATATCCCGTATCTAAGTTCATATCATTCATCACCAAAGGACTGATGAGCTTGTTTGGCATCAAGGAAAACAAGGTGGATGCCAGTCTTATCACTATGGATCAGCTCGACGACTATCTTGAAGAGCAGCTTCATTCCACTCAGAATGCTGAAGTGGAAGTGGAGAATGAAGTTAAGATATTCAGGAATGCAGTAGACTTCAAGGATACTACTATAGGAGAGTGCATGCGTCCGCGCAATGAAATTGTGGCGGTTGAGAAGGATACTACTACGAGGGATGATCTTCTTTCATTGTTTTCGCGCACCGGTCTTTCGAAGATTGTGGTGTATAATGAAGATATCGACGATGTAGTCGGGTATATACATATTTCAGAGCTTTTCAACTTGGATTCTGATTGGAGAACTCATATCAAGCCCGTGATTTTCACTCCCGAGACAATGCTTGCCAATAAGATGATGAGGAGGATGATCGCTGAGAAGAAATCCCTTTGTATAGTGATCGATGAGTTTGGTGGCACTTCCGGCTTGGCAACTCTCGAAGATTTGGTAGAGGAAATCTTTGGTGAGATAGAAGATGAGCATGACCGTCAGCAGCAACTGTTTAGGAAATTGCCTGATGGAGGGTATGAGATATCCGGTAGGGCTGAGATAGCCGCTGTCAACGAGGCTCTTGGATTGGATTTGAAAGAGTCGGAAGAGTATAATACTCTTGCGGGCTTTATATTGCAATTTACCGAGGCATTGCCTACGGAGGGAGAGACATTTCAGATAGGGGATATGAAATTCACCATCACCAAAATGTCGACTACCCGAATTGAGGAAGTGAAAGTCTATCGTGCGCTCTGAGTGCGTCTGTGACAGCGAAGCCTGTTCTGTGTGAGTTTAGAAAATTTTGTAGTCATTTCTCAATTTCGGAATAGAGATTGATTCGGAGATACCATGAAACTCGAAGACGAGATTTGTGTTATTGACATAGAAATAACTTTGTATTATTCAGGCCGGTAAGAGCGAACTCCGTCCGATACCTCAGACATTCATTGATCAGCTCAAGAATTCTAACGGTACTAATTTGAGTGATGCCGAGAAGGATGCATGGCAGAACCCTGGATATTGATAACTGATAATAACTATAATAATAAAGCGTGTCTCGAAAGGGGCATGCTTTTTTAGTGATTTTAACAGTCGGTAACAATATTTTTAGAAAAAAGTTTTAAAAAATGTAGATTTTTTTTTGTGTGTTTAAAAAAAAAATTCTAACTTTGCGTTACGAAATTATATACGTAATTAAACTAACTATAAAACTATCTATCTTCTTTAGCCGCATAAAACGGCATATCTAACTAAACTAATATGAACGGAACAACTTCTTTCCAAGACTCAATATTGGGCATGCAGAGCAATCTTCTCTCTTTCGCTCTTAAGCTTACCCTGAATAAGGAGGAGGCAGAAGATCTCGTGCAAGACACTACACTCAAGGCCCTCAACAATCAGGACAAATATGTAGCGAATGCTAATTTCAAGGGCTGGATGCTTACTATCATGCGCAATATTTTTATCAACAACTATAGGAAAAATACCCGCGAGAACACCGTGATAGACTCATCGGAAGATTGCTACCATCTGAATCTGTCGCAAGATTCTGGCATTGGCACTCCGGAGAACACATACGCCATGCAGGAAATCTACAACATCCTCGCCGGTTTTGCTCCTGATTTCCGCAAACCATTCTCGATGCATGTCGCAGGGTATAAATATGAGGAGATCTCCGATAAGCTCAACATGCCGCTTGGGACTGTCAAATCGCGGATCTTCTTCACTCGCAAGCGTCTGAGAGAAATATTGAAGGATTATCGATAAAATATGAATAATTTAAGTTTCGCAAGCTCAACTTAAGGGTTATAGGTTAAGAGGTTAAGGGGGTAAACCTACCAGTTGTAAAAGCATAAACATATCATAATTTATCAGTCAAATCATAACCTTTAACCCAATAACCTTATGACCTTCAACTTGAGCTTGCGAAAGTTGAGTGAATAATAAAAGAAAAAACGATGTCATTATTCAGATGCCATCGTTTTTTTTGTAAGCTGCTGAGACATCCCTCGGCAACTTTTTTTTGTATATGTCTTTTAGGAGGAAAAACACCATCCAAATCTCTTATTAAGAGA
>CAZWJO010000147.1:0-7395 GCA_964634905.1 uncultured Sangeribacter sp. | reverse complement strand
TATCTTTGTTTATAGGCATCAAAGATTCGATCTCATCAAGCTGTCTATTCTGATTGGAAGCAGAATGGGAACAAGATACGAAGCACAATGTAATTACAGCACAAATTGTATACAAGATTCTCATATTAAAAAGATTTGTCGTCAAGATGTGCTTTGTTCAACATACGCCGCAACTTGGCGCATCCTCTTTCGAGGATTTCGGCCTCAGCTTTTTTCTCTTGCTCCGTACGATTGAGACTTCTCTGATAGTTGGCTTGAGCCTCTGCCTTAAATCGCTGTGCTACTTCTCCAGTAAGAACCAGTATGGATGCCATCGGTAATGCCATAGTTATATCGTTTTAGAATGCAAAGATAACACAAAAACATCAGAAAATCAAGAGGGTTCGTGATTTTCTCCTCATCCAATTTTAAATTTTTCTCGCGCGCGATGATGAAGAAGAAATTTATTCTTTCTTTTTTATATTCTTTTATTGGGTCTAATTAGCGGTATAATCAGCGGTCAGTTTAGTGACGAGTTTAGCGGTAAGATTGAACATATTTCCATGGCAAATTTCCTTTGAGATCGATATTCCTACATCATGGGGTGTAGACACAGAAGCATTGAAATTATCAACACAACTATAGCCTTATTTTAACATAGCCGTAATGGCATCAAAATTTAATAGCTAAATCACTTTATATAATAGTTGGGATTGATTAACTTTGCATCTTATGCTGTCATAACCCCATGATGTGCCAAAGCTGATTAGTTATAGAATTAACTTCATTTTCGAAAGCAAATTATCGTGAGCGCACATATTCAAATTTTTGAAGGAATATGCTCCTCCTCAAATTTTTTATCGAATCATGGTTGGGAATTTTAAAATTAATGTTTTATATATATGTATGACGACAATAAATGACATAGAACTTCTGTTTCGCAAACATTTCAAAAATCTACTGATTTTTGCCAATCGGATCGTAGCCGACGAGGAAGTGGCCTTAGACATAGTGCACGATGTCTTTGCTTCTTTGCTGACCAATTGCCCTGATTCAATCTCATCAGCCTTCCTCTATAATGCCACTCGATTTGCATGCTTAAATCACATCCGGTCTTTGTCGATTAGGGAGCGTTTCAATAAGCTGTATGCCATCGAGATAGAAGAAGCGGAAGAGTTTCAATGGAAAGATAATGACGATGCTTCTCTTTTGAATTCTATTATCGATCACGATCTCTCCGAGCAATGTCGCAGAGTGCTCCGGCTGAGATTTACGGAGCGATTGACATATAAAGAAATATCTGAAAAACTGAGTATCAGTGAAGCTGCTGTCTATAAACACCTTCGTCATGCAATAAATGTATTACGTCAAAAATTCAACAATCATGAAAGATAATATCGATCGTCTTCTGGAGGCTTTGGATCATAACGAGTATTATTCTGATGAAGATATCTATGAGTTGCTGAAAGATCCTGATGTTAGAGATTTTTACGACAATATGTCGAAGACCTCCTCTCTTCTGTCTGATTCATCTGTTCGTGACATTGATATTGAAGAGCAGTGGTCAAAGTTCATTTCGGCTCATCAAGACCTAAAATGTAGGAGAAGATTTTCTTTTTTCTCCCGTAAGATCGCTGTTGCTTCAGTTGTACTTATCATAACAACTATAGCTATTGTTGCGGGGACAATAGCTATGAAATATTCTAATGTGTTTTCGGGAAGTCCCCGCGATTATAAATCTGATTCAAAAGAAGTCATTGGATCTCGTAATGAAACTTCCGCTATAAAAGATTCCTTGTCGGAAGTTTATATGCAAATTCCTGAGATAAAAGTCTTCAAAGATGAAAGCTTTAAGCAAATCATCAGTGATGTGTGTGCCTATTATGATGCGTCGGCTGAATATAAATCGCAGACTACGCAAGATCTCAGACTCTATTTTAATTGGGATTCTTCTCAATCTTTGGATGATGTTGTCGACCAGCTTAATAGTTTCGACATGATTGAAATCTCTGTTTCAGAAAACCACCTAATCATTAAATAGTCATGAAGAAAATCATTATGCTTGCAGCCTTGCTTTTCTTCTCTACGGCTATAGCATGCGCTAAACAGTTCAAATATAATTTCCATTCCGCTTCTCTTTCCGAGGCTTTGACTAAGTTGGCGGAAGATCATCCGGAACTGCTTTTAAATTTTATATACAATGATCTTGATTCCTATAAAACATCTGCTTCAATTGATACCGATGATCCTTATGTGGCCATAATTAATGCAATAGGGTTAAATTCTGTAGAAGTTGTAAGGAAAGGACGCGGATTCTATATTCAGGCTAAACCCATATCTAACTCATATTATCATGGTGTCCTTATGGCGACAGATGGAAAACCGGTGGTTGCCGCAACTGTGATTCTTGTTTCATTTAATGATTCAACAGTGCTTAACTACGGATATTCTGATGAAAATGGAAGATTCTGTATTCCATGTAAAGAAAATAGGGTATTGGCAAAGATTAATTGTCTTGGATATAAGAATATTGAACGCAATCTCAATAATTTTAATGTTGGGACAATAATAATGCAAGAAAATGTCATCAACCTAAAACCTGTCACGGTCAAAGCTGACCGAAAAATGTACACAGCTAATTCCGAAACCTTTATATTGACAGATTCAATTCGAGCCTCTGCATCTAATGCTGCTATGATGCTTGGTAAGCTTCCGGGAATTAAAGTAGATTTGATTTCTGAAGACATTAGTGTAGAAGCCCATAAATCGGTTCCTATAATTGTCGACGGAAAAACTGTCGGTAGCGAATATGCCAAAAGTCTCAATCCCAAAAGAATAAAATCTGTTCAGATCCTACGTTTTCCTCCCGGGGAATATTCCGATCAGCCTGTAGTTATAAATCTTATTTTATTCAGTAAGTATACTGGTTGGGATTCTTCAACGAGATTGACAGGGCGATTGTCATTTGAAGGGAAACATAGTAATACCGAATCTTTTAGGGAAGACGCCACTTTTTCAACCGAAAAATGGAATACGTATGCGTCCGCCTTTTTCCGACGTAGAGTATGGTACGAAGGAAATGCTTATGTCAGGGAAATAGATGGCTTGTTCTCCGAGGAGACCAACCCGATTAATTTGAAAAATCCTAATAGAGAGGAGTTTTCCGAAGTTGGGTCGTTTTCATTAGGCGTTGACCGCAAAGTTGGAAAATCTCATATAGTGTCATTTCAGACTTGGCTCGATTATACAAAAGCAAGAAATCATGATTATTTCAACATGAATAATGGTAGTTTTCTTAGGAATAATGATGATTACACTTCTCTCAATTCTATATCCGGTATATTCTATCGGGGTTCAATAGGCGATAAGTTATATTTGTCTTCTTCTTTGCAATATAATAACTACCACATTGATGAAGACCGTTTGTTCTCGGAAAATCAGAATGTGACCAACTATCATATTGATGGTAAGAAAGACTATATCTTTTTCTCTGCATACGCTTCATATTCTCTGACGCAGAAATGGAGTGCAGCGGCTTCTTACAACTATACATGGAGAAGATATGGGAGCGGAAAAGATAAGGAAGAATATTATTTCAATTCCAAAGAGGAGCGAAATAAGATTGAAGCTTTGATTTCTTTCCGTCCTGTTAAATCGTTTAATATACTTGCAGGAGGAGAGGTGCTTGGAATTTCAAACTGTCAGAATGATCTAAGAGATTCTCATACATCAGTTATGCCCAAACTTCAGATGTATTGGCATCCAATCCGCCCTATAAGAGTGACAGCGGTCTACTTAAATTGGATTGATTATCCAAATTTAGATCAACTCTCTACTTCAGAATGGCAAATATCAGACTTTGTATATCAGATTGGAAATCCTGGTTTGAATTCAAGAATAGTGCATTATCTCAATTTTGACATTTCGCTGTTTGATTTTATAAAACTGACATATATGTGGAGACATTCTACTAATGATATCGTAGAGTGGTATGAAATGCAATCGTCAGATAAAGTCTTAAAGACATTTACAAATTGCAACTACCTTCACCAATATGCCGGCATTCAAATTGATAAGGAGTTTGGGAAAAGGTTTGGAATCAATTTTTTGGGCAATTACCAACGGTATAGTCGGTGGAAAACCGGATTTAAAAATCATGGTCGAACATGGTATGCTGATTTGACTGGAACCTGGAATATTACTGACAAGGGTCCGTCTATTCAATGTGAATATTTTTTAAGACACGATTTAGAGCCTCTCCCCCAAGGAATTCGATATTTTCAAGAAGAGTTGCTTGCTTTAGGAATTCATCACTCGTTCTTCAAAGGACATTTGCCTGTGTCCTTAAAGGTTACATTGCCCGCTCAAGTACTCAACAAACAGACATATACCAAAATAAAGATTCCCGGATTTAGATCTGAGGTATTCGAGAATTATAGCTGTAATAACTTCGCAATAAGTTTGAATGTCCGTTACAATATAGGAAAAGGAAAAGTTAAGAAAGAAGCTAATTCCTATGTAATAGACTCCGAAAAATAATATTATTAGGGTGCCCCATATTTTTCTGGAGCAGCCCTACTACTGTTTCTCAACTCTCTTTCATGAGTATCACGTATTTTTTATAACTCAACTTTTGCAGTATCTTTTATTATGAGTTTTTATAACACGTAAGACCTGTAAGTCAATTCCTAATAAATAATTCTGAGAAAATTTTGCAGCTTGATGGAACTTAATGAGTTTGGACGCAGATTGAGGCAGAATTTATTTTATTTGAAGGACTCGACTTTCAGTACAGATCTATTTCAGAATCACAGAACCTCATAATAATGCATGAATTGATATCTGGAATTTGCGAAACCTGAGTTTATAATATTTGTTGATGCTTAGGAGTCAGCGTTTGATGTCTGACGGAAGGGTGCGTAGCCATTTGACTCGGTCTTTAGGGTTGGCCCCGGGGCCTTTGTTGTTGCTTTCGAAGTAGCGGGCTGTCTTTTCGTTGTCGGGGTTGCGCCAGTTGTCCCAGCCGGAAGGGGCAATATGACCATCCATTTCGCAGTCTATAAAAGCTGTGTAGGCATACGGACGCCAAGGACGGCCTAAGTATACTTTTGTGACATCAGGGTCGGCAGTCAGTTTGCAATTTTTGAAGACAAATCCAATCTCGATATTTTCAGGAGTTGATGCGGCTGTAATGTATGAGTCGGCTTTGCTGTGGATTTGGCAGTTTTCAAACCATGCAGTAGCTGGACCAAAGATGAAGTCAGTAGTGCCTTCTATATAGCAGTTATCAAAATCAAGTTCCGAATCATGTCCCGCAAGGAAAAGAGTATCTTGGTCACCTAAAAAACGGCAATTTTCGAATTTCAGGTTAGTGCCTTCGGTATGTAGTGCCACTGCTTGACCTACTCGTCCGGCATTGTTGCGGATGGTGAGATTTTTAAAAGTCAGGTTGCATCCGTCTACTCTCATGGTGTAGGTACGGAATGTGCCCATATTGTCGAGTTTGGCATAGTCGTTGTAGGTTATGATGGTTTTCTCCGGGTCTTCCCCAATGAAATCAACATTCTCAAGCCACGAGGGAATGATTACCTTTTCATGGTATTCACCATTTTTGATATTTACTGTGACGCGATAGTCCATATAGGCGCGTATAGCTTCAAGGGCTTCTGTTATTGTCTTGAAGTCACCGGATCCGTCGGCAGCAACAGTGATGTCGCGCATGTATTCTATGCTCCATGCCTTTGGAGTTGCCATAAGCATCAGAATGGCAATAAAGAGAGTTCTTCCGATTTTCATGATTGAAGTTTTTAATGTGGTTAGGGTGCAAAATTAATAAAAAAGATTTGGATTGTGGATATTTAGAGGTTGGAATATTGTTTGTTTTAGTGGAAAAGGGAAAAATAAAGCGCGGGCTGGAGTCTGGGTAAGACTCTGGCTCGCGCTTTGGGGGTAGTGGGGAGCACGGAGACGTGTCACCAAAGTCCGGTCTGAGTGCTTGATAACCGCGCCGGAGGCGCAGGAATTGAGTATTGAACAATAAACAATAAGTGTTGAGTATTGAACAATAAACAATTAGGTTATCGGGGGGCTGGATGAGGCTAGTAAATATAGTTTGCTTTGGATGCGCTTGGACGCATGCGGAGCATGCTCTATTACTTATTATGCCACTTGTATGAGCTATTGAAGCTTATAGAGGCATACGAGCCTTTGTCCAGGAGTGTATAGAGCTGCGACTGATGTATTCGGAAGGCATGATTGTGTCGCTGCTGTCAGGGTCGATACACTGTTTCCAATGCGAGTTCGCTTAATGCATAATTCATAATGCATAATTCATAATTAGCTTCGCGACGAGGAATGACGCACTCGGAGAGTGCTATCTACTTTGTGCGACGCGTGATGACGCACTCGGAGAGTGCTATCTACACTGTTTTCGTGAGGGTGGGTTTGGGAATGGGCATGTTTGAGCCTCTGGAGGTCCCTTGGCCACTTACTCATATAGCATTGGCGGCGCGTTTTGAATTCCCCTTGCGCCTTCGGGTTGTTGCAGGCTTGTAGACTTATTCTGACTCATTGTCAGTGAATAGTGAATAGTTAACAGTGAATAGTAGGCTTCGCGATATGCGGTGACATGCACAGAGGCGAAAATTCACTAAAGACTAACAAGGACAGCACATGTATGGGCATGTATGAGCCTCTGGAGTACACATGAGGAACTTGCGGCAACGATTAACGATGAACGATCAACGATCAACGATTAATGATCAATGATCGACTTTTAATCGTTGGCGCACAAACGGTCGGGGGGAGGATGGTATTGACTGTGGGCTGGAAGCTGGCGGGGGTCTTTTCAGTGAACAGTGAACAGTGAATAGTGAACAGTGTTCAGGGTTCTGAGGGGTCGGTTACTTAGGAGGGTTCCCCAGCTTAATGCATAATGCATAATGCATAATACATAATTGGCTTCGCGACACAGCAGGACGCATGCGGAGCATGCTTGCTACTAAAGTTTGATACGGTGGATAGGCCGGGAAGCTTCTCTTCCATATCTGTCACGCAGGGACGTGCACGGGGTGCAATGTCCACATAGGGCTCTTATTCGCCTGGACTTCCGCATACTTCATGAGTCATAGTCTCAATCATACTCGGCTTTCGCGTTTGAGTTGTTTTCCGGGGGCAAAGTTAATACAGAAAAGAGGATGAAAAGCCTTATCTTACGAAAAACGGTTCTTTCCTAATTTAAGTGAATTAACAGTTCTATTGATTTCTGGATATTAAGGGAGTTTTGCCCAGACGCAGATTATTTTACGCTGTGACGGCTTCGCCATCAGGCGGATTAGCGCGGATTTTTATGCCTACGGCGTGTTTTTTAGAGATCAAGAGACCAGGACGCTTAGGGACGGTATTTTTGGTCGCTGT
>CAZWJO010000146.1:0-7475 GCA_964634905.1 uncultured Sangeribacter sp. | reverse complement strand
TAGCTGCCGCCAAATCAAATTGTATCCGCGAAAAAACAAACTTCGGTTCCGTCATGATTGTATAGTTATATTTTAAATTTCATTTGAGCGATTCCTTTTTCTTTCACTCTTCAAAATCTATGTTATCAAACAAAGATTCATTGCTCGACATTTCCTCTTTATCTGCATCAGTCATAACTTCTGGCATAAGTTCTTCTCTTCCACCCACAGTTTTTCCTGTGGCATTCTCTATAAGGTCAAGAAGAGCATTCCTACGCTTCCCAAAGTATGTTTCGAAATCATCAGCCTTAATGGCCTCAACATCTATTTGATGTGAACGAAGAGACTCATCAAGTTCTTCTTCATTGGAATTATGATTGCGAACAATGCTATCCAAATACTTTGAAGGAGCCCATCCTCCGATAATCCTGTTAGTCCTCGCACAGATAGGAGTCTTATTGATTACAGAATTCCATCTGGAGCGTTCAATACCATGTTTCTCACAATAGCTTGCTGGGAAAATATGATGAATATCAGTGGCCTCACCTACAAAAGTGACAATATCCATTTCTTTATTCGAAATGAAATCCCTTGCATGATTCTTAAGCACCAGTGCCATAACTCCTTTATAAGCAGCGGAATTTCGTGTATATAGATTTTGTAGACGGCTTGCATGGAAATTGCCTCGGGCTACTGTGTCAGGAATGTCTGAATCATCTTTCACCCAATCAAATAGCTTTTGAATATCATTGACATAGCGCGTCTCATTAGCACTGCCATAGAGTTCACCGAATACTCCGCACCAAAACCACTGTTCAAGTTTCTTACGGTTGGATCCATCATGCCATACATTAGGATTCACAGCAAATGCCACCGATAATGGTATCAGTTGTGAGGTATAAGGAATATCTACCGCTGTATATATACGTTGCTCCAAGAGGAACTGTATTCCTAAATTCAATCCATCCAGCAGACGTTGCTTATTATGCTCATAATCTTCAAATTTTAGATTTAGCACATCACGCTTCTTGCAGCTAACGGCTTTGGCATTCTCATTCTGATTGTTTAGATATGAAGTCAATAGTGTGATTGCTGTCAAAAATGACGTGCTATCAAACGATACGACATTCTTATAATTGATTAGACGATTTGTTTTCAGTGAACTCCATATTTCTTCCCAGTCTTTTCGTAATTCAAAATTGTTAGCTGCAAAGCTGGCTGTGACAAGTTCAAATACTGTCAGAGAAACTCCTCCCTGATTGACATTTTCAAACACCTGACAAACCGCTTCTTTGGGCACATCATTCCCTAACTCTATGACAGGTATCTGATACTGTGACATTGGCTGGATGATTTTGCTATAAAACTCCTTCCAATAATTCCTTGACTCTTCGGAAAAATGATGAGCAGTTAAATAATCCATCTGCCACTGCATCATTCCATTTGAATCAAATATCAAATTTAATGGGAAGTAATGTTGTTCATATTCTTTCTCAGGTGTAGACAAATCAAGTTTGACATCTCGTCCGATATTTGTCCTTACAATCCGATCCTCAGGTACGGATACTATCGCATCTATTCTATCTGTCAATGTATTGAGGGCAGACGGAATATCCATATAATAATACCGATTAATAGGTTTCTTCTTAGAGTCGCACGTTTCCACTGGAAGTTTAGAATACATGGCTCTATAAATTGAAGTATTTCGCTGTTGACCATCAAGCACCAGGCTTTCTGGTTGCACAGACTCTTTTGACTTGTCAACGCCCTCGAAAAGACGAGTCTTAAAATGCACACTCGGTCCTCCAGCCTTTAAAAACATAGCTGCCCCAATGGGATATCCATTTGATATAGACGCTATGAGTGCGCGTATGCGTCCATCTTCCCATACCCAGCCTCGCTGAAAGTCCGGAAGCTGAACTTTCCCCTCATCAATCTTCTTCAGAATCTCCGCAATCGATATATTGTTCGATGTTATCATTCCTTCAAATTTTTATAGTTGTCAACTGGCAATTTTAAAGCCTCAATATTTCAATCCGTAAAAATACAAAAATTCCCCGGTCCCTCCAAACTATTTGGAAAAATTCCCATTTTTCAAATTTCAAATGTCGTATTTGTCCTCGCCAGGCCTCCCGTGGCTCGCCATAGTCGGTGCACTCCATTCAGGTTCAAGCCAAAAGACCAATCCAATCATCCATATTTTTCATTGCGCCGAGGCTTCAAGTTGATATCCTATCAAGCACATCCAATACTCCCCAGAAATCTTCCACTTGAGCATGAGGATCGCGGTTGCGAGTCTGGATGTCAGTTGGGATAATCCGTCTGATTCTTGAAGGCAAGGTTTTCTTCAATATCTTCCTCCCAGTACTCCCATAGCTCCCAGCATTCATAGTCCTCCCAGCACTCTCAGTATTCCTTCACCTCCCTCCGTATCTCGTCCTTATTCATTTCTTTCTGTATTCTTTTATTTTCCACCTCCATATATTTTTGCGGAAATTTTGCGTTTTTTACAGATTTTCATAAAATTTAACATATTTGGTTAAATAGTTTAGATATAACTGATTAATTAAATTTTCGAGAAAATTTCGCATCTTTTTTCGTTTTTTCGCAGAATTCTCGCGTTTTTTCGTCTTTTGTGTTTTTTACATTTATAACTCATTCCAAGGAAATTCCATACCCACATCTCAATTAAACAAATCAGTTAAGAAATTATTCACAAAAAGGAGTGACTGCAACATCAAATTTTATGTTTTCTTTCCTTGCAAGACCTATCGGATTGGAGACTTTCATATCCTCAAAACCAAGTAGGCGTGAATCCTTGAGTTTCCATCCGTTTATGAAACCTCCATCCGGATAGATCGACAGCACAGTGTCTCCCAATCTGAAACTCAACTCACGCCAATGGGTCAAGGCTCCCTTTTCTTGTGAGATGGAGTCAAGCATATCTCCGTATGGATATGGATCAAGTGTCGCAAGCCATTGATTGGTCATATCGGAAAGCATGCTGTCTCTGGTGCCTGAGTCAAGGAGATTCTTTGTGATGGACTTGTGTGGATAACCTTTGTCAAAATATGATTCCACCTTAAAGCGAATTTTAAACGGCAGATTGAATTTCTTGACAAACCAATCGATAGTCTGAAGAGCTACCGTGATTCCAAGCATGCTCTTCAGATGTTCATCTTGATATTCGACAATTAGAGTCTCCTCCGAGTCTTTACAAAGTTTTGTAAACTGATCAATGACCCCTTTTGCATGATTGTAGATAATTTCTCCGAGTTCATTACTCTTTATAGTGGCTGAATCATTACCCTCGAGCTTGAAAAGCGTGGCTGTTTCTTTATTGCTTGTCTTTAGTTCCAGAGTTTTATATTTGAAATCTGTATTTTTCAGTCCGCTCGAATACAGGAAACCATTACCCCAGAATTCATTGAGAGATGAGTAATCAGGATTGTTGGTGACAAAGAGTTTGCCATCTACCATAGCCACGGGGTAGACTCCTTCTTCCTTATAAGGATTGTGTGATTCTTGAAGTGTATACCCAAGTGCCTTGAAGTTGCGAAGCATTTCAACTGCAGGAATTGATAATTCCTTTTGGTTGTCGCGCAGTATACATACACGTATCGCTCCAGCTTTATTCATCCTGCTTCCGTGATAACCTCTCCAACCTGTCTCTTGATTACCATAATTCCAATTTTTGATACTGTCATTGAAGAATAATACAACACTTCCCTTGGCTTCCATGATTGCTTCTGTTAACTTCTCAATTGAGCTTTCTATTGCTGAAACACCGATTGCTGAAGCTACTTCCGTAGGCACCACATCATTTTCCTGTATTTCAGCACATAGCCATGAATATGCGGCTTCAAGATCTATTTTCTGTGCGAGATGGATTGTAAAGCGGTCAAGGAGGATATCGCTTGATTTCCTTGCCATTGCTGTGGCGATTATATCTATAGAAGCACGTATTACCTCGCTCATGACATCAATCTGAGCAAGTTGGTTGGAGTAGCCAGCTCCTCCTGGATTGGTATCGAAGATACAGATATGCCCGTTAGGTGTAATGGCAAACCCAAATGCCTCACGTTCCTTTCCAAGATATTCGGCGAAAGCCTGAGTGAAGACAAGTGCGAGAGTGGTCAGGAGTTTTTCATGTGTCTCTTTGTTGTCAGATATCCATTTTTGGTCGCCTGAATATCTAATTTTTATTTCGGTGTAGTCTGTGAGAATTGTATCGGCCAGCACTACATTTCTCTGAATGGATTTTGGGTGTCTGCTTCCACGGCAATATAAAGGTTCTCCTTGTTTGTTAAGTTCTCCCACTTGATAGTGGAAATTTGAATTTTCCTTATTGTGGGGTTCCTTGTTATTCATCTCAGCTGGGAGTTTTTCAAGAGTATTTATTCCCTTAGCAACGGCAGTTTCCATCACGATTTTTCCGCATTCGATACAGTGGCAGAATCCATAGCCGATTCCGTCGTTATAGTAAAGGATTTCCGAATTGCCTGACTGCCGCGAACTCCTTGCCGAATATAGATGTGGCTCAGTGGCCAAAGTCGTCCACTTTGACGCGCCAATCAGTTGGGCATTCACTCTTGTGAATACTCGTCTATCAATGATTCGGTTTTCGGTTTCTGTTACGTCCGGAAGAAACTCGGTAGGTTGAATCATCTTCAACCCTTGCTGTCCATTGACATTCCAAGGAATAAGGTTTGAGATTTCATCCTTATTGTCAATTACAGTCCGCTCTGCATTGCGATAGATGGTCTTGAATGTGACCAGTTTCTTCGCAAAGAAGTCATGATATCTTACGCCTCTAACTACACTTACTCGTCCGTCTATGACTACCGAACTGCCGGGTACATACTGAGCTAATGCATTCCTTAGATCGTAGGATGGATTGGAAGTGGAGGCGGTATAGTATTTGAGTTTTGCACTGTTCACATCATAGTTCACTACATTCACTGGCATATTGGCATTGGGCGTGAATCTTGTAGTGGCCCAGAACCCTATAAGCTGGGTCATCAAAGGCTCGTAAAACTTCATCTTGAAAAATCCCTGTTGAGCTTCTGTCAGATTTTTCCAGTCAAGATTGACTACAAAATCGATTTTCTTAAGTAGTTCATTTCTTGATTGTTTGTTTGCAGCGAGCGCATGGGCAATGACACTCTTTTGTTGTCCTTCGAAGATAGTGTCTTGCAGGAGTATATTGAGCCTTTTTTGTAAGCTTGGGGAAGGTATTGTTCGGCAGAATTTGTTAAACAATATATATGGGATGCGTTCGTCATCCTGAAGATGGATAATATGGGAGGTTTCTTCGTTTTGCTCATCGATTGGAAGTACCTCATGGCTGTCTTTACCTACCAGCCTTGAATGCCCACCTTGCTCTTCATATTTGAGGTTTGTATAGTAATGAAACACCCGTTGGGATATTTTCCCCCCTTTATCACCCATGTCGAACACTCCTGATTCTCGGATCAGGAATGCATTTACATGTCGTTGCACTACTTGAGGACTCTGAAGGTCTACAGTTGGAGCACTCACAATTCTGTCTATTATGTTGGCCAATGGGTCGAATAGGGTTCTAAGTCCTATAGTGTCAGATCCACAAAGAGTTATGGCCACACTTTTAAGTCTATTGAGACTTCGTCCACTGCGACCGGATCTCTGCTTGTAGTTGGATGGCATCGGGGGTACGCTGCTCATCATCACAAGTTCAAGGTTTCCAAGATCTACACCCATCTCCATGGTTGTTGAGCAGGCAAGGATGTTGAGTCTTCTTTTCTTAAATTCTTCCTGCACATTTCTGGCGATGATTTTGTCTACTTGTGCTGTATGCTCGGCTTGTATGAATATTTCTGGACTCTGATGGATGTCTTCAAGCCGGTTGGCAAATGTTCCGTGTTCATTCCATAGCTGATGGTCCCATAGAAGTTTTCTGTGGGTCTTTGCCCACTCCCTGATAGTCTCTTTGCTTTTTCCCTTTCCATAAGGATATGGAGTCCAAATCTCTTCTTCCGTAGTGATCTTGACCGGTTTTCTGTTGTTGCGGAGATAGGGTGAGAAGTCCTTAAAACGAACTTCAACGGGTCTCAGACGTTTCACCACTCTTGGACCGGCAATCGACATGGTATCAGCAAGTACCACTTTCTCATAGAGCTTGAAAGATATATCGGCTACATTTAGGCGATATGGTCGAAGTTTTTCACCATCCTTTTCAAAATCCGGATCCTCTACGTGTCGTCCGTTTTCAAATTGGGTGCTTATTTGTAGTAGTTTCTTGTCAATCAATTCGCACCATAACGCATCCACCACAGCTTGAATACTTTCGGCTGCGAATTCAAGCACCTCATTGGTGTTGTCGGCTTGGTCATCTTCCACTATGAGTTGGGCGAGATACCGAACCACTCTGGAATTGCTCCTTTTTGAAGCTTTCGCTTTTATTGCCGGACGTCGGCTATTCTTCTGGATGGCAAATCTTACACAATTGAATATGTCGAGTGGATCCCTGTCGCTAAGGCGTAGGAATATTGACTCATTAGATCTGACACTGTAGTCAAGAAATACTTGAAGAAGATTTCTCCAGTCCTCCACTGAGACATGCAGTCTCGGATTGCCAAGCATTTTATTAAAGTCTTCTACTTCTTTAGGAAGAGTCTTGATTGCTTTCAGTTGAGGATAGGTAGTTGTGAATAGACCCATAGTTTCGGGAGCGGCTGCAGAAATAGGTCTTTTCCCTAAATATTCCACCATTATGGAGTGTACATATTTATGTTTTGTTGATGGAGTGACTTTCCCATTCTCATCAAACTCATCACTATCGGATGTCCGTTTGGCAAATTGCTTTACAAATATATCCGACATTGGATCATCATATAGCATTTCAGCTATCTCGGTCCAAGTCATCTCTCCCTTTGCATTTGATTGAAGAATTTTTCTTCTTTCGGTAAGCGCGGTGATGGCATCATCATCGTATCTCTCAACTGCTTCCTGTAGCTTCTTCTTAATGTCTGCAAGTTGGCTCAGAATTTCCTCTCCATTTTTTGCCAATTGATTGAGTGCATGATAGATGGTGGAATATAGCCAGAGTTTTTCAGTTTCAATGTTTTGGCGCAGCGTTGCCTGAGCTGCTCCTTGACGGCTATCCACGAATCCTATGTATTGCTGCCCATTATGCAGTGCCTTGGTTTCATCGCTTTCCTCAAGCTGATCAAGCACTACGGGAGCTATCAGCTGGGAAATCATGTAGACTGGCACTCTGAATTTCTGGAGTTTCTTGCTGTCTTCCTCTTGCACATACTCATCGCTCTGATCCTCTTCGGGATTTACGTTTTTTGTTAGTTTGGTCCCGCAGTATGGGCAGTTGTTGTGGGTATTAATCACAACTTCCCATCCCTTGGATTTGTCAAGCAGGTCCACGCTTGTATAGTAGTGGTCTCCTTCTACTATTACTCCTTGATTGCCGTCGCCTGGGTAGATTGTGCCGTCAGAAAGAGCAA
>CAZWJO010000145.1:0-7476 GCA_964634905.1 uncultured Sangeribacter sp. | reverse complement strand
AAGATACAGATAAGGCTTATAACAATTATGTTGAGTTTCTCAGACAGCATGACGTCAATATAACTTTGCCTCAAAACTATTCGCCAGTCAGCATAAGAGGACTATCATACGTGAAGGAATCGATTGGCAATGGCGATGAAAACTTAAATCCACACTGCAATCCTATAGATATAGCAGCAATTGTAGAAGATGATAGTTGCAAGGTAGCTATCTGCTACCCACAAATAAAGATAGATATTCCGAGCAGATCTGAACCTATATACCTGTCAGGAGTCCACGGAAGTTCGAAAATAGAAGCTGATCTCAGAATGATACATGAAGACATGCACCTTGATGTGAGACCATTGGTCAAGGTAGTTTCTGAAGGGGATACATTGCGATACGCGAATGCGGATACTGTAGCTATATACGAATTCCCACTGCGTAAACATTTCATGGATACATATACCCAAGGAATAGGCATCTATCTAAGGAAAAAGAACCATCCTGCTTTGCTCCTCAGAGTGATGTATAATCATAAGTCTGAAAAAGATAAGGATAATATTATTCGTACGGTGCTTGAGAATATACATTACGGTGATAATCCATCCGATACCTTTGTGGAACTTGAGAAAAAGGATATGGAATTCAGACAGAAGGATTTCCTCTTTCCATCACATTACCCGGGATTTACCGGAATACTCGCCGATATCAACGACGAGACACTCGAGGAAATAAAACGAGTTAAGGCCTGGTGTGAGGCTCACGGAATGAAGGAACTCCCTAAAGTAGACGATGATATGCTGGAAGCATTAAGCAGAAGAAAGGAATCTCAACGCTATAACTATACATTAGCGGATTCGATCCTGAATTCTGATATACCGGACGATAAAAAAATCCTCAAGCCATTTATGTGCGACAGTTGGGCTCAATTCCCCGAAGACGAGGAAGTATGGGATAAATACTGGGAATGGATTAATAAGAATCTAAGATATCCTAAGAAAGCCTTGGAAAAAGGATTAGAGGGAACGGTACATGTAAACTTTACAGTCTGCACCGATGGATCAATCAAAGATATTGCCATTAGCAATCAAAATGGCTCTAAATCCCCCGATGAATCCCTGCAACAAGAAGCCATAAGACTTTTTGAATCAATGCCACGTTGGACACCAGCCACATATAAAGGTAAGCCTGTAAACTCATACGAATCACGTTCGGTAACATTCAAACTGCCCCAAAACAAGCCACACACAGATGATGCGCCAGCTATTAAAAAGATTGCTGAGGAAAAACGATACCCTCTACATATTTACGATATGAAGAGCATTCCTGTAGCTCCAATTTTTAAAGGGGGCTCACAGGGGCTCGATAGGTGGATTCAAGAGCATATACAATATCCTGCAGATGCGGCAAGAGCCAAAATCGAGGGGCGGGTAATAGTCGAATTCATCATTGACAAAAATGGTGCTGTCACTTTTCCGAAAGTAGTGAGAGGAATCAACGATGTGCTCAATGACGAGGCTCTTCGCGTTATAAAAAGCCTGCCACATTGGACACCAGGGTATGCCAATGGCAAGCCGGCAAACACTCGATATACATATCCCGTGGCGTTCAAACTCGCAAAAGCCAAGTAACTCATATTTCGCCAGCACAAGTTGAAGGGTATGGCTGATTTAACCTTTTTAACCCCTTAACCCATAAACCTTAAGTTGAGCTTGCGAAACTTAAATTAGTGATTCGTAGAAATAAATATTGGATATTTGCTATTTTATTATTACTTTTGCACATTTAATATCAAGACCCTTGCGGTTGCTTGGATTACAAATGTCGTTTAATTTTTGTAAGCTACTTATGTTAAATGTCAAAGAATGAACAGAGCGGAAGCAGAACACGAGTTAAAGAGAATCTTTGGCTTACCACGGTTCTATGATGAACAATGGGAGGTCATAGAGAGGCTATTGAAAGGAGAGCGGGTCCTGATGATTCAAAAGACTGGGTTCGGTAAATCGCTTTGCTATCAGTTCCCCGCCACTCAATTTCCTGGCGTCACTGTCGTTTTTTCTCCATTGATTGCGCTAATGCGCGACCAGGTGAAATCCCTACAGAGATTGGGAATAAGTGCGGGCTACGTCAATTGTGAGCAATCGATCGAAGAGAATCGAAAGACAATATCAATGGCCAAGGATGGAAAGCTGAAGATTCTTTATATTGCTCCCGAACGTCAAGAAAATCAAGAATGGATTCAGGCTACGAGGGAGATGAATCTTTCCATGGTGGTCGTTGACGAAGCCCATACAATATCCACATGGGGACATGACTTCCGTCCGGCTTTCCGTAGGATAATTGATTTAGTCAATCTTTTGCCTGCGCATCTTCCGGTGTTGGCTACCACTGCCACCGCGACAAAACGGGTCCAAACAGACATCGAAAAACAAATTGCTGGAAATCTGACTACTGTCAGAGGCAGTTTGGTGCGTGATAACTTTCATCTGTATGTCATAAAGGTGAAGTCAAATGAAGAGAAGATGCTGTGGTTAGCGGCAAATATCAACAAGATGCAAGGCTCCGGGTTGATATATACCGGCACGCGCATCGAGGCTGAGACCTACGCTAAATGGCTTCAGTTTATTGGAATATCGGCTATAGATTATCACGCCGGCTTTGACGCTGACACAAGAAAGGAGATAGAACAGGGGTTGATGAACAATCGGTGGAAGTGTATCGTCTCTACGAATGCGCTTGGCATGGGATTGGACAAGCCTGATATCAGGTTTGTAATACATACTCAGATTCCATCATCTCCGGTGCATTACTATCAAGAGATTGGTAGAGCCGGAAGAGACGGGAAAAGTACGGTCATCATATTGCTATATAATGACACAGTCAAAGAAGGGAATAAAGTATCTGAAGATTTAAGACTTCCATTAGCTTTTATCGAGAGTGCGCGCCCATCCTCATCTAAGTATAACGCAGTGATTTCACTCCTTAAAGAGGAGCCTTTAGGGGAAAGAGACATCGTAAAGAAGGCAAATATCAAAACCCCTCAATTCCGCATCATCAAGGCAGACCTGATGGATCAAGGTATTATCAAGGAGGTGAAGTATGGCTCATCGAAGAAATTTGAATACCAATACAATGCTCCTGAGCCTGACTTCTCCAAGTTTGAGCAATTAAAGCAGCAGAAACTTGCAGATTTGAGGAAAATGGAGGAATATATTTCCACATCAAAACCAAGGATGCAGTATTTGTGTGAATTTTTAGATGATGAGTCATCCCTTGCGGCATTCGCTAATTGTGACAACACGACGCTCAGACCCCTTCAAGTCACTCCTGATGATGCATGGGAAGCCAAACTACAGGAATTTCAGGATACCTATATTCCGGTCTTAGAACTTTCAGACAGTGTCACTCAGCAAGTGACTGCTAAGGGCGGAGATAAAGAAAGTTGGAAAGTAGTATGCACTGCGCCTAAAGAATATGCGTTATTTATCGACAATAAATTGGCAGCTGAATTAAAGGATAGAAAAGTTGTTGGCGATCTTGACGCAGAAGGGAGAAAGCGGTTTGTAGGACTCATAAACTCGCACTTCGCTTCAAAAAGTCATCTTACAAATGGAGTAGGAGGAGCTTATTTAAATGCCACTACAGTCGGGAGCACAATACAGCGATGCAAATATGAGAATGGCGATGATTTTCCTGATTTTCTGCTGAGAAAAACCTTGAGCTCTTTTTATAAGACTTACAAGAACATTCCGATAGACCTGATTTGCTATATCCCGCCGACAGTTTCAGGAGATCTTGTAAAGCATTTTGCAGAAAAGTTTTCTATGTCTTGTGGCATTCCGCTTACGCATGGTTTGGTAAAGAAAAAGCAGACGCATGAACAGAGGAGATTCGAAAACAGTTGGTCGAAGAAGGACAACGTCAAAGGTGCATTTGATTTTGCGGATAAGGAGATGATAAAGGATAAGACCATTCTGCTTATAGATGATATTTCCGACAGCGGAGCGACTCTGAAAGAAGCAGGCTCCATGCTGACCAAACTCGGAGCTAAATGGATAATTCCAATTGTAATTGCAAAATCGACAGGAGGGACGTTATGAAGAATAATCTTACATATTGGCTGACATTAGACCTGATGAAAGGTATTGAAACCCGGCGAAAAAATGACATATATTCCCGGTGCTTTCTGCATAATCCTCAAATATCTATCTCGGAACTGTTTGATAATCCGGAAGTCTGGCAAGAGATAGGATTGAGCGATGAGGAACAACAGATATTTTCGTTATCCCTACCAGACTTGCCGAATAATGCATTTCTTGCGGAGGATATGTTAAGCCAGGGCTACAGCATATTGCCCATTGACTCAAAAGAGTATCCAACTGCACTTAAGAAAAATCTTAAGAAAGGAGCCCCGACGGTCGTTTATGCCAAAGGGAATATATCCTTGCTCAACGAACCGCCAGTTGCGGAGGGTGGGAGCAAGGTAAGGGTGCTTGCGCAAAGTGTAGATAAGTCAGTTCTTCATCCGATATTGGAGAATAAATTTAAAGCCATCATAGTCCTCCAACAAGGAATCATGACATTTTCCACCGGTTTCCGCCAGCATTATCGGTATATCACCCAAGGGAAATTGCTCGTGATAAGCACATTTCCTCCAAAAGCTCGTTGGAGTTCTGCTTTGGCTATAGCCAGCAATGCAATTATCCAAGGATTAGGCTCTTCATTCTGACGTGTTGGAGCATCTTATACTTGCTTTAGCTTGGGCGTAGCCAAAGCTGATATTGGCTACGCCCAAGCTAAAGCAAGTCCTGGGTTTTACTGGCAAAATTAGGTGGTAAGCATGCTCCGCATGCGTCCAGGCGCATGTTTGGTAACTTTATTTTACCGGCATTAAGCGTCTGCCCTACAGACCCTCAGATGGCGGGGCGGCACGTGAATCCGATTGGCTTGCGACGGGGGGAGGGGACGGATGTCGGCATCGGGATATCAGAGGGCAGGATCTCCGAGAGGGATGCTGTGTCTTTCAATCCGGCATTCATTACCCTTACTGCAATGCTTGGGAGTATTTCAGCCTGGATAAGGTTCATTACGTAGCGCGCATTCCCGAATTTTTCGTCGCGATGGGCATAGTCGTATGCCAAACGGTTGACTAAGGCTTCCCTTGATTCATGGGTAAGCGTGAAGTCCTTTTTGGCAAGATAGTTTTCAGCTATATCTATAAGTTGCTCCTCCGAGAAATCATCGAATGTATAGATATTCGAATCCGGAATTCGGGATTTAAATCCGGGGTTGATATCAAACAAGCGTCTCATTCCATCGGCATATCCGGCAAGGATCAGCATCCAGTCATCCTTTGCCGGATCTGCTAAAGCTGTCAGAAGAGTTTCTATCACGAATTTACCCGGATCCCTTGGATCATCCGGCTGGAAGAGTGCGTGTGCCTCATCGATGAAAAGTATGCCTCCTTGTGCCTGTTCGATTGCCTCAAGGGTCTTTTCTCCTTCAGAACTATAGTATTGACCCAATAGAGTGGCACGCTCCTTCACTATCACGTGTCCACTCGAAAGTATTCCTGCCCGCTTAAGCATTTGCCCCATCAGCTTTGCCACTGTAGTCTTGCCGGTTCCTGGAGAGCCAAGAAACATAGCATGGAGTGGAGTCGGAACTATCTCGAGTCCACGTTTCGCACGGAGCATCGTGAAACGCATCAAGCTGTCGTAGACACGAATTTTTTCTTTCACCGATTGGAGACCTATGAGGTCATCGAGTTCAGCAAGAAGACTCGTATTATCGCAGTCATCTGAGTCGGCTGAGTCATCAGTGCTATCAGAATCTTCAGAGTCCTCTGATTCTTCTGCCCCCTCAGTGGTTGCAGAATCTACTTCGGCGATGAAAGCCCCGAGACTCGCCTTAAATTCATCTTCAAGAGATTTAAAATATTCATCGCTCCCTTCATCTCTATCCTCATCGACATCTTCATTTTCAGAAGAACTCTTTTCAGATAAATTCTCGTTGTGGCGACGACAGACTGTAGCATAGTCGTAATCGTCGACAGGCTGTATTTTGTCTTCATTCCAGCATCCTTCTACTTCCTCATCCGTATCGAAAGTGAATCCTGCAATAGGGATGTCCATACATAGGAGTTCCACATAATAGATACCCTTAAAATGAGAGTACGGATAAAAGGGAATGTCCACTAAATATGTGAAGTCGCCGCGATAGGCATAGCGTGGCTCTATGAACGTCACCACCACACGGTCGGAAGCCGGATAATAGAGGCGTACTTCAACTTCAGGATGGATGTCGATGGATATTCCAGGGATGCTGTTGGAAATTTCAAAGCGTATCTTGTATGCTTGTTTTTTATTGTCATCGCAACAGCGAAGAAATCTATTTTCTCCCTCTGCTATGAGTCCTCCACAGTTAACTTCATACCACTTATCAGGCGCTCCGAGATGGTTTACACTGAATAGGTGGAAACATTGTTCCCCTATGTACTTGCCTGTCTCATCATCGAGCAGATGTAATCTGTAAGAGTGTCCTGATTTGAATTCTGTTTCGGTGGAAGGGAAATAAATATAGAAAGCCTCCTCGTATGAGGAAGCAGGAATTTTGACCTTTATCTGTTTTGTGAGAAGCAGCAATCGGTCGGTGCCATCGAAAAGATAAGCCGTCACATTTCTGTTTACTTGCCTACGCTCTTTATGAAGAAGGTTTTCGAGGCGGATTTCGACTGCAATGCCCCCGAAATCCTTATCCATGAGAAAATCGCGGCGGAGATCGTAAGAGAGTTTAGAGATATCAAACGTTGATTGGAAGTAATCCTTCCGTGAATAATCGGTAAAATTGATATCAAAAATATCAATAGGAAATTCTTTTTTCATATTCTTACAGTTTTTAAAGTTAATAAAAGTGCGTTTCGCCATGGAGAGCAGGCATAATTAGTAATATAGCAGGCTCCACATGCGTCGAAGCGCATGTTCACAATCCCAAACTTCTCAAAATAGAGAAGTGTAAATCGCAGAGAGCTCAAGGGCACAGTTGTGGCTTCCTTGACCCTCCGGCGTCTCCTCAAGAGACGAACCCGCAATGTCATGGATCTCTTTGCTTCCGACTGCATAGCTGAATCCGGACCAATGGACACAACATTAGCTGTCAGAGCAATTCTGCGGTTAAGAAAATTGATGGGATTGCTAATCCACACTACATTCCCGCATCGCCCGGCGGGGCGACACCGCAAGATTTATTGCTTTTGAGAATCGAATGTAGTTGTTTCATAGTCAAATAATGAAAACTGTAAGAAAATTGGGAAGCGCAAGTAATGCGCTAATATCCCTTCACGCTGCAAAGATAATACATTTTTTCGCCGATTGCAAGAAAAAAGGTAAAAATTATAAAATTTATAACTCCTATTAGCCCAATTAGCCATATTAGACTAATTAGCCCTATAAGACCAATTAGACCAATTAGACCAATTAGACCAATTAGACCAAT
>CAZWJO010000144.1:0-7569 GCA_964634905.1 uncultured Sangeribacter sp. | reverse complement strand
CGTGAATGAGGCAGCCTCGGAAAATTATCATCCAATGAGCGGCACTACGAAAGCAATAGGAAACCTGCAATGCGTAGCGGATGCGAAGCGAGCCTCTGCGCACTTTGCTGCCTTCGACGGCATTGGATAGACAGCACTGCGAATTACCTCAGCGAGCCCTTTGCTCCTCTGCGCGATTAAATTTTTAAATGATAATGAAATACTAAATCAGAAACTTGAGTAAATATTTCCTATAATATCAGAAATAAGATTTTAAAGTCATACTATGTTGAATCATTGATTCATGATGAAGATGATAAAAATAATTTTTAGATTAGGATGATTTTTATTAACTTTGTAATTGCGTATAAAACGATTTATATCAGTGGTTATAAAATGGCAAAAAGAGTGATTTTAGCGTTATGTATGACGGGTGTCGTAGTAGGTAGCGCATTGGCTGCAAAAGTAAATGAGGAGAAACGTATCTCTGTGGATAATAAAGAAAGGAAGTATGTCTTGTATGTTCCTGACAATGTGAGTGAGAATCCTCCTCTTGTCATAAGCCTACATGGTGCTTCAGGGCATGATACCGACAGAAGTCCTTTTCGCACGTCGGTGGCTGATAAGGAAGGATGCATTGTAGTGTATCCTCAGGGTAACGACCAGTTTTTTCCGGTATTCGGCGGTTATATCCCGGGATGGAATGCTTCGGGAGAATTGAATGAGGATACTGATTTCTTCAAGGCTATCATCGATGCCGTAGATGATGAGTATAAGATTGATCGTAACAGGGTATATTGTTGCGGATTTTCAAATGGTGGTATGATGACGTATGCCAATACCAGTGCAGCATCAGATATATTTGCAGCATTTGCTTCCATCAGCGGATTCCAGCTTAATGAATTCCATCATCATACAGTTGGCGAACGTCCCGTTCCTTTCCTTCATATTCATGGCAAGCAGGATGACTTCGTTAAGTATTCATGCATGCCCATCATACGTGATGGTATGGTGGCGCGCAATGGTTGTAATCCGATTCCGGAAGTGACGGAAATCGATGGCAAATTCACAAAGAGTGTGTATACCGCCGGAGAAGGAGGTTTCCCGTATGTGTATTATGAGATTGACGGAATGGGGCATAATGACTTTACGGATAAGACGGAAGAAGGGAATTCAGCTCAGACGATGTGGAATTTCATGAGTCAGTATAAACTCGATGACACTTGCGACAAGACTTTGAAGTGGCGTCTTAATGTGGATGTGGATGGATTTGAACCCCGGCATCATAATTGGAAAGTATCCAATGGAGGAAAGACCTATCGATATGGAACTCCCAAGAAAGCAAATAATGCTGACAATAATGTCTATCCATCACTCCAATTTGAAGAAGGAAATTATAAACTGGAGTTTGACTCTGAAGGAACGGAAGGGAATAAAATTCAGATTTGTATAGTTCCTTTAGATGGAGACGGTGTGCTTCTCAATATGGTAGGGGAGGTTGGAAAATCGGTCTTGATGCCATTCTCAGTAGATAAATATGATGAATACAAAATCATAATTGTTAAAGATGATGCTTACGACAAGTTTACGAGTCTCGCCATTCATTCAACTGATAATCCAGCAGATGCTATCAACTGCGAGCCCACTGATATTGACCCCGATGAAATACAGGAGGAAGAGGGAGGAGTGCTCATAGAAATTCCTCAGGATCAAGGTCGCCAATATGATGATTTCGCTCGTGCCAAATTCGAGGTTGGAGAAGAATATACTACTTATACAGCAAACGGAGACCTCCAAATCGCATTTAAGATGATGGATGTAGATGTGAAAGACTGCGACTATGTGACTATAAAGTTTGCAGAACCGGTCGCCGCTGGATGGAATGTAGCATTTTGGTCAGGTATTGATACAGTTGAGATTCCCTCTGCATCAACGGAGTATAAGTTTGAATTAGAACCTTCGATGCTACAGACTGGAATTTTACCTCAGATTTGTCTGATGACCCTATGGGGCGCACCTAATCCTTTGGTTGCAAAAGTAACTGGAGTATATAAGCATTCTACGATTGAAACTCCGGGCAAGATAGATATTCTGGAGGCTATCAACACGCAAGGGAAAGTTGCATATTATTCTTTGTCGGGGCAGTCATTGGCATCTCCAGCCAAAGGAATAACGGTTGTCAGACAATCAGATGGCAAAACTAAAAAGATGATTATAATGTAAATTTGTGATAAAATTTGATTGATATGAAAAAGATTTTATTTTTCTCTGTAGTTGGATTATTGCTTGCCTCCTGTAATGGCAAGTCTAATGGATCGGATAAGCAGGGAGATGCCGTTGCTACTGATACTGTAGCAACTCCGGACTTGAACAGAATGTGGTATATTGAAAATGTAGTTCTTAACGACTCTGTGTATGTACGTCCTTCTGAGTTGCAGCCTGATCGGAATTTCTATTTCACATTTGCAGAAGGTGGTTCGTTTGGTGTCAACACTAACTGCAACACCATCGGAGGAGAATACATGCAGAAAGGAGATTCTATTTTCTTTTCAAATATCAGCATAACGGAAATGGCTTGCGACGATATGAAAATGGAAGAGCTGATGACGCAGATATTGCCACAGGTCAACACTGTAGATGCCTCCTTGGATTCAATCGTACGACTTAATTCCAATTCTTCAGCATATATAGTGCTCAAGAAATCGCCTTTTAAAAGCAAGGATGAAGAACCAAGTTCCGGAATTGAAATCTCATACCAATAATGAGTGTCCTCATTGGTAGATGAGAGTTTCTTTTTCGAGGCGAACGTGTGGCTTGTGTATCCCTTCGTCCTGGTAATGGTGGTTCTTTCCTAATTTAGTTGAAATAGTGCTTGTCTTGATATTTTGGATTGGGTAGGAGTTTTGACGCAGACGCGGATCTTGGGTCGCTGTGACGGCTGCGCCGTCAGGCGGATTGGCGCGGATCTCGCCTTCGGCGTGTTTTTTAGAGTTCAGATGCCAGAGTCCAGATACCAGAAGCTTCGGGACGGTATTTTTGATCGCTGTGCGTGGCTTCGCCGCAGACCGGATGTGATGCGGATGCGAAGCCAACGAGGTTTTCAACTAAAGTGGGAAAGAACCGTAATGGTAAGCATCCTATTTCTACTGAATAGTATATTTTTGTTGGATTTCATCAAAAAATTTTTATAGCGGTTACAGATTTTGGATATTTTAGGAGTATATAGGGTAAAGGGACTTCGATAATCGATGTCTCAGAACTCTAAATATTTCAGAAAATGAAAAAGAAAGTATTCAATCTCATCATTTTGGATGAAAGCGGAAGCATGTGTAGCATCGAATAGGCAACATCATAGGTCTGAATCATCAGATATTAGAAAAATGATTACTGATAGCAGAACAAATAAAGTTTATTTAGCTGAAGGACTGAGACATTATCCTCATGTATATGAATCTTTGACCATGGTCCTTCAGCAGGAGCAGATACCCTTCCAATTATTGCATAACACTAAATCCAAAAAACACATTTGGATTAGAGATTATATGCCCATACAATTGGAGAAAGATAAATTTCTTCGATATGTCTATAATCCAGATTATTTAGCAGATGACACAAGTTATATACCAGATTATTTCAATTTGTATAACAAGTTCAATCATGATTACTTATTTACGGATATTGTATTGGATGGAGGGAATGTCATAAAGTGTGGGGATAAAGTCATCATGACAGATAAAATTTTCAAGGAAAATCCTAATTATGGAAGTGATGAGTTAATTAGCACTTTGGAAGACTTGCTTCAGTCACAACTGATCATTATACCCTGGGATAAATATGAGATATATGGACATGCTGATGGAATGGTTCGGTTCATAAATGGAAATACGGTATTGCTTAATAATTATATTAATTTTGACACTGATCTTAGAAATCTTCTGCTTGCAGTTCTTAATAATCATTTTGATGTAAAAGAGCTAAAATATGATGTGCCAAAACTTAGCAAATTGTCATGGGCATATATAAATTTTTTGCATATAGGCGCATACATTATTGTTCCTGGATTTGGCATTCCTGAGGATGATCAGGCATTAGAAGAAATCAGTCGGTTTTTTCAAGGATGCAAGACAATGCAAATCAAAGGTTGTGAATCGCTTGTGAAGGATGGAGGTGCATTGAATTGTATCAGTTGGAATATCTATGAATAAGTATCTACAATATGGTAATATTGGGATATCTCTTACCAACGTTATATTTAGAAGAAAAAAAATTTATTTGAAAAAAACAAAAATACTTATTGTCTTTGCATTATGATTAACTTTTTAATCAGACAATAATATTGCTGGAAGGTAAAATCTTGATAATTATAAAATTAATTTAGAATAGAGATATGGGAGGCAAAAACTTACCTACGTTATTGGAGGAATTCTCCCCCTCTGCAAATATTGAGACCCTAACAAAGCAATTTGAAGAAATCGCTAAAGCTTCTTTGTATGGAGGATATTTCTTAGTCAATGATAAATTTCGAATCTATCTTCTTGATATTGAGTTCTACTTTCATCGAAATGATGGGAGTATAACAGATTCTGCAATGTATCGCACAAATGAAGACTTGCCATATTTCCCAAAAGGAAGTCTTTGTCCAAACCAATCCGGTATAGATGTAACATTTGAGGATATAAGAGAAAAGAAATATCGCGCCTCGTTTCTAATAAGGGGGTATAAATATGATGATGGGGATGAGCAATATATCAATAATATTAATTCATCAAATTATAATCCTCGTTTCCTATGGGAGGATCTTTTTGGGAATGCTACATGTATTGGAAAAGGAAAGAAATTGACTATAGAATGGATCAATGAAGGTTATTCCTCTGATAAAGAAGTAATGTCTTCAACTCGTGTGAATGTCAAGGGGGAAGCTGCAAAAAGACCATGGAGATTCTCTAAGAAAGACTAATTCCGTCGCAAGATACTGAGACTCAAATGTTAAATGTACATAATCATGATAAGACGCTGCCATAGACTAATTGATGGCAGCGTCTTATCTATAGTGCTGAAGCTGTGTCAAAAGTTTCATTAATATTTTTATAATGCAAACCTCTTATTGAGTGAGATAGTAAAGCTATCGCTGATCATTTTTCACTATTGAATAGAGCTTCATATTTTGTAAAGATTTGCTCAATATCATTTTTTAGTTCTGGGCTATGTCTTAATACTAAGCCTTTCTCTCAACGGCACTTCTGCGCAAGTAATCCTTTTCAAAGATTTCAAAACGCATCGGATAATTTATTCATGTTTCGCAAATTCTTTATCATTGATGTGCAAATCCTTAGCACAGACACTGTGCTGTTTCTCTGCGTTCTCCGGGCGATTCGAAGCAGCCCGAAATCATTGCGAGCTTGCCAAAAGAGCGACGCGAGGCTTCCTAAAGCCTTGAAACTCTGCCCCTCTGCGCCCTCTGCGTGAGATTATAGAGCTTGCAAAAGTTGAGTAATTTATTGAAATCATCTATCATGAAAGTGGGATTGGCTGACTTTAACGAGGAAAGGGAGCCATTGCCGTATGTGACGGCACATGTCTGGCAGCCGGCGGCATTTCCCATCATTATGTCTACGTCTGCGTCTCCTACCACAAGAGTGTCCTTTGCATCCCAATGGAGAGCATTGAGAACGGTCAATACCGGTTCCGGATCCGGTTTCCCTTTGGTGACGCTGTCGGCTCCAACAATCATGTCAAACCAATCCTTTATCCCAAGTCGATCGAGATAATCATTCAGTGATGCGAGCCGACGGCTTGAAGCCACTGCAAGATGGCATCCATCTGACCTAAGTTGCGCCAAAGTATCGATTACTCCGGGAAATGGCTTTTCCTGAGAGTCCTTTTGCAAGCGATCGTAGTTTGCCCGAAATACCTTGGCAAATTCCTTGTTGGAAATGTCAAGGTCGGGATAAAGGTATCGTCCGGCTTCATCGGTACGTATACCGATTATCGAACGGCATTCTTCCTCTGTTTTTTCCGGAAGCCCCATCTGCTTGATAGTTGCCTTTATTGTAGCCAGAATGACGCTCGAAGTGTCCATCAGCGTCCCATCGAAATCAAATATATAGTTCATTTTGGTTGTTTTTAAGGTGTCGAAATATATTATTACAATTACTGATGCGAAGACTATTGAGCCAATTCAGGAAAGTATATATTGCGGAAAGCCGGTCATGGTTTAAGTGTGCCTATCGGTACAATATAAATCCCTTTTGAGTTACGGTAGGCGTAATCGCCTACTGCTGTCAATATCATTTTAAAAGAAGGTTCTCCCATTTTTGCTTTGTCGATTATAGATTCAAGCTTCAGAAGATTATTACATCCTTCTTCAATAAGCTTATCTCCTCCTAATTTAATTTCCACAAAACCATATCTGCCATCCCGTAGATGAACCACAGCATCACACTCTAATCCATTACTATCTCTATAATGGAAAACGTCTCCATCCAATGCCTGGGCATATACTCGCAGATCTCTGACACAGAGTGTCTCAAAAAGAAGTCCAAAATATGATAGTCCTCGAATTAAATCATCCGGGCCAATACGAAGTGAAGCAGCCGCTATTGAGGGATCACTAAAATATCGTGTAGGTGTAGTGCGAATTGCAGTCCGAGACTGAAGATTGGGATTCCATGATTCCATATCTCTGATTACGAATATCTGGCGTAAGGCGTTCAAATAGGATGCTGTCGTAACATCTGTAATAGTATCATTATCATTTGCAGCCATGTCTTTGGTTATTTGGCTTACTGGAGTTTGAGTTCCCTGAAGTCGTGAATAAGAACGAAGTAGAGCCCGTGTTCTCTCAACATTTCTTTCAATACCATCCACTCTTGATATGTCTTCCTCTGCTACAATATCTACATAGTCACGCGCTTGACTGAGAGCTGCCTTTTCATTCATATTTTCAACTATGGCAAATGGCCAACCTCCACGGCAAGTTAGGAAAGCGATTTCTTTCAAAGTATGGTGGTCGCTTCCCTTTATCAATTTCGGTGCTGTAAAAAGATTTGCTAAACTTACTTCTCCGGAAGAGTCTCCGGATTCATAGAGACTCATGGGCAACATATCAATGATTGCAAATCTTCCAGTGCCGGAATGTGTAATGGTCTCTCGTAGGTCTCTTTTTAATGGAACTGCCGAACCAGTCAAGATGAATTGTCCTCTTTTTCGTCTATGATCAACTTCAAACCTGACAGCGTCCCACAATTCTGGAGCTATCTGCCATTCATCTATAAGTCTTGGAGGCTCTCCTTCAAGTAGTAATTGAGGATCAATTTTTGCCAATTCAATGTTGGCTTTTCGCGAAGAAGGATTACTCATGTAGAGCACACTATTGGCAACTTGTTCAGCAGTAGTGGTCTTACCGCACCACTTAGGACCTCTCACTAATACAGCTCCTTTTGCATCAAGCTTATCTTTCAATAATTCATCCGCAATGCGTGGTCTATAGTTTCCTCCTGTGGTATCCATATTATTCTATATTAATTAAAGGAACAATGTATTATACTTTGCAAAATTAATACAAAAATTTCTATTTAGCAACATTTTATG
>CAZWJO010000143.1:6126-7671 GCA_964634905.1 uncultured Sangeribacter sp. | reverse complement strand
ACTGCGAATTACCTCAGCGAGCCCTTTGCTCCTCTGCGCGATTAAATTTTTATATTATAATGAGATGCAAAATCAGAAACTTGAGTTACTAATTTTGCCCTGAAAAAGTTACATAACTCAACTTTCGCAAACTCTAAAATCTCACGCAGAGGCCGCAGAGGCGCAGAGTTTCAATGCTTTGGAAAGCTTCGCGTCGCGGTTTTGGCAAGCTCGCAATGATTTCGGGCTGCTACGCATCGCCCGGAGAACGCAGAAAATAGCGCAATGTCTGTGCTAAGGATTAGCACATCAATAGAAAGAACTTGCGAAACATGAATTACATAATCAATATTCTGGAGCTAATTTTAGTGACATTATCATGAATGGATGGTGACGAGGGTGGCGCCGAAGCCGTATTCCTGGAATGAGGCGTCTTGGAGCTCGCATTTGGGGTATTCCTTTTTCAAGAGGTCGCGTACTGCCTTGCGTAGAACGCCGTCGCCCTTTCCATGGATGAACACTATCTTTTGCCCTTTGCGCTTAGTGTTTTCTTTCATTGTCTTTCGGACAGTGTCGAGTTGGAGTTGGAGCATATCCTTGTTTTCCATGCCAGCAGTAGTGTCAACCAAAGAATCAATATGGAGGTCAACCTCAATGAGGGGAAGCAGTTTATAGGGACTGAGTTCTTTCCCTCTGTTTTGTTTTTTGGAATTACTATCTTTTGTATCAGCTTTAGACATAGAGTCGGCATAATCAGCCATTTGGACAGTCAAGTCAGCTTGAGCCTTGTCATCCTTTACGAGAGATATTTCCATCACTGGAGATTCGAAATATATGCCGGGGCGGAAACAATGAAGTTTAAAGAACTTAGAGAGGTCGAGTTTTCGGCTAATAGTGGAAGCCGGTTTCATCTCGAATTGCTTCTCTTTTTTATAAGCGATATATTGAAGAGCTATTTTTTCATAATCATTGAGTTCGCCATGACGAATCACTACCATGTCAATCACTTCGTTTGGAGCCACTTCTCCTACATAGACAGAATTCCATCCTCTTTCCTCAGCGTTTCGACGAAGAAAAGAGAAATATAGGTAATAATTAGAATCGTTGACAAGAACGGCATTGAAGTCAGATTTGCTCAAGTCACGGATTGAAATGGGTTCGAAGGCTACGGCTATGTTAAGCTTGTCGCCATACTTAGTCTCAACAACTTTTTCCGGAAGTGGAGTTGTCGGGTTGTCGGGTTGTCGGGTTTTCCGGTTTTCAGGTTGTCGGGTTTTCAGGTTGTCAGGTTGAGAAGGGCGGTTTTTTGCAGCATCGAATGCTTTCTGATCAAAGAAGAGGTTTGGACCACCTGCTTTTTTCTCATGTCCGGCAGGGAGGACAACTACCAACTCGTTGAGGAGTACGGGGGTTTCGAAACCATCTTCATCTACGTATGCAACTTTACCTTCTATTTTTTTTACAACGCCGCCTCCGACGGCGTTTAGGTATCTTACGGTATCGCCTATTTTTATCATTTTGGTTTAGGGGTTTTAGGGTTTTAGGGGGCTTTAAGGGCTTTAAGGG
>CAZWJO010000143.1:0-6026 GCA_964634905.1 uncultured Sangeribacter sp. | reverse complement strand
TATCATTTTGGTTTAGGGGTTTTAGGGTTTTAGGGGGCTTTAAGGGCTTTAAGGGTTATTAGGGAATTTAAAGGCTTTAGGGCTTTTAGGGCTTTTAGGGGATCTTAGGGGCGGGTTTGGCCTTGGCCTTTGATTAGCCATTTGTAGGTGGTCAGTTGTTCGAGGCCCATAGGTCCTCGGGCGTGGAGCTTTTGGGTAGAGATTCCGATTTCTGCACCCAATCCGAATTGTGCACCGTCGGAGAAAGAAGTGGGTGCATTGACATAGACACAGGCTGCATCCACATCTCGACAGAAGATATCTGCTGTCACTTTATTTTCAGTTGCTATAGCCTCACTATGTCCGGAACCATGCTTTGCAATATGATCTAAGGCCTCCTCAAGACTGTCTACAGTCTTCAAAGCCATAGCATAGCTAAGAAATTCTCTTCCAAAATCCCCATCTCTGGCATGCATCAATAAATTTTCGGGATAATTACCAAAGAGAGCTTCAAAGGACCTTTCATCAGCGTATATAGCCACATCGTGGTCTTTCAAAGGAGCACAGATGAGAGGGAGGCATTTGAGTTGATTCGAGTGAATGATAGCACAATCGAGAGCATTGCATACGCTCACTCGACGTGTCTTGGCATTGTTGACTATGGCAGAAGCAATTTCAATGTTGGCATCCGCATCGATATATGTGTGGCAAACGCCAGCACCGGTTTCGATAACTGGCACTGTGGATTTGGAAATAACGGTGTCAATAAGTTGCCGGCCGCCGCGTGGAATGATCACATCTACCAAACCTCTTGCAGTCATCAATTGCAAACCAGCCTCCCGAGTGGATGGAAGGAGAGTCAATACGTCCGGATTGATGTCCATATTCATCAATGCGCGACGTATAGACTCCACAATTGCCTTGTTGCTATTATCGGCTTCATGGCCACCCTTTAGCACACAAGCATTTCCGCTTTTAAAGCAAAGTGAGAAAACATCTGATGTCACATTCGGTCGAGACTCAAAGATGACTCCTATTACTCCGAAAGGGACTGCCACACGTGTGATCTCAAGACCATTAGGACGAATTCTCATATCTATCTCTTTTAGAGGAGAAGGAAGATTAGCCACTGACCTCATATCTTCGGCGATTGCTTTTAAACGAGAAGATGTAAGCAAAAGACGATCTCTCTTAGGATCATCAAGTGCCATTTTTTCCATGTCTTTCGCATTTGCCTTTAGGATAATATCGGTGTCGACTTCAAGGGTTTCTGCTACGTGGAGAAGGATCTTGGAAATTTTAAGGTCATCGAGTTTTAGTAGCTCGTAAGATGCTGCTTTAGCTTCTTTTAATATTGTGGTTATTGTCATTGGTTACATTGTTTTGCGTAATTTCTACTCTATATATTTCTACTCTATATATTTCTACTCTATATATTTCTACTCTATATAGAGGTAATCGTAGTGGATGAGTGGTTTGCAACCATGGATGCCGATTAATTTTCGTGCATCTTCAGAACTGTAGGACACTCTTCCAATACCAATTAAGGAACCAGAGATATCCACTACTTTCACGAGATCGTCTTTCTCAAATTCACCTTCAATCTCTAAAATCCCTACAGGGAGAAGAGAAGCGGCCTTAAAGGTAGATGTTAGGGAATCAGCGGCTTTTTCGTTGATTTTCACTATCCCTTTCACGAACCCTTCGCTATGGGCAATCCAACGTTTCATAGAAGAGGCTGGAGATTGAGAAGGCAAGAACCTTGTGGATGGAGTCAAAGGATTCTTGTCGAGGAAGAGATCAATCAGAATGTTCTCACGTCGGCCATTTGCAATTATCACTTCTATTCCTTCATCACTCACTTTTCTTGCAATTCGATGTTTTGTCACCATACCACCACGACCGAAACCGGACTTTTCTGTCACAATAACGCTGCTTATTTCATCATCTTGAGAGACTATGGGGATAAGTTTAGATTCCGGATTACGAGGATCTCCGTCGAAAATACCGTCGATATTGCTCAATATCACAAGCGCATCGCAATCGAGCATTGTGGCAATAAGCCCAGAAAGTTCATCATTATCGGTAAACATAAGTTCCGTGACACTGATGGTATCGTTTTCATTGACAATAGGAATCACACCGGCATCGAGCATCACCAGCATGCAGTTTCGTTGGTTGAGATAATGGCGTCGAGTGGAAAAACTCTCTTTCATAGTTAGCACTTGGCCAACTTGGACATTGTGCTCATGGAATAGATCGTAGTATCTATTAATCAATTTGACTTGTCCTATGGCAGAGAAAAACTGACGTTGGCTTACGTTGTCGAGTCGAGAAGTATCGATATGGCGACATTCACCCCTGCCACAAGCCACTGCTCCTGAAGAAATCAGAACTGTTTCAATACCGGCACTACGGAGACGGCAGACTTGGTCGACGATGGATGAGACTTGCGTCACATCGAGAGAGCCGTCGGGACGGGTCAATACGTTGCTGCCTATTTTGATTGCTATTCTCATTTTTTAGATATCAATTATCAATATGTCATAGTGTCAAAATGTCATTTTGACAAACCAGCAAATTTGCTGAATGCATACATAATGCAAAATTAGTAAAAATTTTGCAAAAGGAAAAATTTAAGTAATCAATGAGATAAGTTTGACCCCTCCGGGGTCGGGGGAGGGGAGATTGTCTTTTCCATGGGCTGACGCCCATGGTTAACAAGATAATAAGCCCTCCGGACTTGTGCGCAACGCTGGTAAAAGAAGTTAGATTTAGACGCTCTTGGACGCATGCGGAGCATGCTCTATTACTTAGTTTGCCAGTAAAAACGTAGACAGAAATGTCTATTTCCTTGGCTGTAGGCGGTTAACCGCCATTGGGCTTGAACTCAGGGTTAACACGATGATCTGCTCTATGGGCATAGTTTGAACTATAGTTAAGGATTGGGGGTTATTGTAATATAAGTTAATATAGTAATATGGAAATAAGGAATCAAAATTTGACTAGATATATAACGCCGCTTCGCGAGGGGGGCTCACTTCCAGCTTTGGCAGAAGCGGATGATGGATTTAAATATGTAGTAAAATTTCGGGGAGCGGGACATCGAGAGAAGGCTCTTATCGCTGATTTTATAGGGAGTGAGATAGCGCGTGCAGCTGGTTTTTTAGTGCCTGAGCAAGTATTTTTGAATTTGGATGAATACTTTGGTCAGGCTGAGGGTGATGAAGAGATTCAAGATCTTCTCAAGTGGAGCCAAGGACTGAATCTTGGGGTGCATTATCTTCAAGGGGCAATGACACTTGATCCATACGTGAATCCGGTAGATGAATTGTTAGCCTCAAAAATTGTTTGGCTTGACACGTATATAACGAATGTAGACAGGACAGTCAAGAACACCAATATGCTTGTATGGCATAATGAGACATGGCTTATTGACCATGGAGCATCCTTCTACTTTCATCATGCTTGGAGCGATTGGGAAAAGAGCGCGCTTACGACATTCCCATATATCAAGGATCATGCATTGCTGCACAAGGCAACTCGGATGAAGGAGGCAGATGCCATGATACGGAAGAAACTTACTTCGGAAAAGATGTCGGAAATAGTAGATGCTATTCCTTCAGATTGGTTGCAATGGGATGAAGCGTCGGAAGAAGAGGGAGAAGAGAGGCGAGAGGTTTATAGGAAGTTTCTTAAGAAGAGACTTCAGGATGTTGATATAGTAAAGGCGGTTGAAGATGCAAGAGCTAAACAAATATGAGTATGCCGTGGTGAGGTATGTGCCAAAGGTAGAGAGAGAGGAATTTGTCAACGTGGGCTTGGCAATGATGTGCAAGCGGCGTAGATGGATTAAGGTTGCCATCAATCTGCCGCCTGAAAAACTAAATGCGCTTCATCCTGAGGTCAATATGGAAATGCTTGGGAGACAATTGCAGTCTTTTGTAGACATCGCTTCCGGAAAAAGACATGCTGGCCCTGTAGCGGAATATCCGGTGGAGGAGAGGTTTCGGTGGATATCTGCTGTAAAGAGCAGTGTGATACAGACTTCTCGGCCACATCCGGGGGTATGTGAGGATTTGGAGGAGACTTTCTCTCGGCTTTTTGAAGAGTTAGTGTTATAGGGCTAATAGGGCTAATAGGGCTAATTAGGCTAATTGGACTAATAAGTCTAATAGGGCTAATTAGGCTAATTGGACTAATAGGGTTAATTAGACTAATAGGGCTAATAAGACTAATTGGACTAATTCGACTAAGGGTCCGACGACTGGGAAGTCGTCGGACCCTTAACATTCTATAATTATTGGTTAAGGAGGATGCGGACGAAAGATTCGGGGAAGCGGACATTGTAAAGGGATAGGGCGTCGCGGAAGAGGGGAGCAATTTCTTCGTCTTTGAAGCCGGCTATGCCGCAACCTATTCGAGTTACGTAGAAAGTATTCTGATCGCAGTTGCGTGCAAATTCGATGAAATCGTCTACGTATGGTTTGATAGTCTCCACACCCCCTTGCATCGTCGGGATGGCATACGACTGTCCCTGCAAACCGACACCTTGTCCCCATTCTGCACCGAACTTCTGCATAGCCACTCTCGCTGCTCCACCTCCATGATGACCGGCGAGATTGCTTCCGAAGACAAAGATCTCGTCGGGTCCAAGTTTAGTAATATACTCAGGAGTAAACTTCATTCCTTTGATGAATTTCAAGTTTTCGTCGATTCCGAACGGTCGGTGGTTGACATATCTCTCCTTCATTTGATCCTGGGATGATGCTCCCACAAGATCATCGGCAACTGAAATTATCGGTTTGAGAAGTTCAAGATCGTTTCTGAAGTTTTGCGGGATGCCGGTATACCCAAGAATGGTTCCTATTATGTTGCCAGCCACAGCACCGGTAGAGTCGCTGTCACCGTCATGATTAACTGCTGCAACAAGGCAATCTTTGAAATTGCGTATGTGGCGCATCACACAGAATATGGCAATAGCAACAGTCTCTTCGGCCACCCACCCTTCTCCAAGCTGTCGGATAGCATCTCTGTCTGAGATAGAAGAATCTGCAAGCTCGATCGATTTCTGGATAATTTCTTTGAACTTATCCGCATTTTTAGAATCTGGAACGTAAGACAGTGCATAGCTCAGAGCATTCGATATGAAGGAGCGAAATGTAAGACGGTCGATGACATGGGTTCGCATGCATTCAAAAATGACGAGGGCAACAAACACGGAAGATATTGTGCTCAAATCGTGAAGATGCGTGATGCGTGCCGTCTCGGCTGCGACGATGGCAGTAATGCGTGACGCGTGTTGCGTGATGCGATCGTGGGTGGCATAGAAGATTCCTATAGGTGCTATTCGCATGACTGCTCCGCATCCTTTGGAATCATTGTGTGCCGGTTTTCCGTTATTGAGAGCAGAAAGGGCAGACAGACATGTATTGCCAGGAGCTCTTCTTGCCCAGAGATTTTTTACATTAGAAAGCCAAGAAGAAGGGAGAGGAAGCTGAAAGGCTGTTTGAGTAGCAAACCATGCGAGATATGCTTCTTGCATGTGCTTGGAAATAATCTCCGGGGTTGGGTTAGGGTCAATTGCATAGGCCGAAAGAAGTCCTTCTGCTGTGAAGAGAGTCATCTGAGTATCGTCTGAAAACCGTGCGGTTCCAGTGGAATCTAACTCGTAAGAAGTGATTCCGGTCTGACCGTATTTATTTATAATGCTGCGGAGTGAAGAGAATTCTACGGCATATCCGAGGGCGTCTCCGCACGCACCTCCTACAAGGCATCCACGCGCTCTATCTATTAATAAATCTTTCATATTTTTTAATTCAGATTTCGCTTGCGAAATCTTAGGGTTAAAGGGTTATGAGGGTTAAAGGGTTAAGGTTTATGGGGTAGTTTTATGTAATTGAGGAATGAGTAGCGTTTCCGGGTTTTCAGATAGCTTAGATTGTGACCATGAGTATAGGCTTCTCTTTCGAATGAGATATTTGTGTATGCCTTGTTCCAGTTTCGGTATTGGAGCAGGCGGATTAGCCATTCGATGAGATACCAAA
>CAZWJO010000142.1:0-7689 GCA_964634905.1 uncultured Sangeribacter sp. | reverse complement strand
GAAGAACGACTTGAGAGTATTCGGTTTATGTTGTCTTTGGGAATCGATCCTGCGGCAATAGCCCAACAATATAAAATGACTATAGAAGAAATCAATAAACTTTTAGATAAGCGATAAACCTCGAAATAGTTCGGTGCCTAAATTACAAAGAATCCCTCCGTGCTCGATATTTTACATAAATTCGCAGCTTCCGCATAATGCTGACTACGCTCCCAGATACTAAATGCTATCAAGAGAATACACGGATGGCTACAAGGAGGTGTCGATGCAGTGGGGGTAGTTACGGATAAGGAGCTCCGGGATTGGACCGCGTTTGTCGCCGGCGCAGGAGATAGATCGCCTTGCGAAGACTCTGGAGATGATGAAGTCTTGGTATAGGGAGTCGAGGTAAGTATTGCCAGGGTCCAAGGATGACCCATCGGAATTACTTAGGAGGACGTGGCAGCCGGCATCTGACATTTTTGTGTAAAATTCTTTAAGGCGGAGCTGCTCCTTGTCTTTGAAATTTGATTTATTATAGGCTGTAAATGCAGCGGTTGAGCTTATTGGTCTGTAAGGCGGATCGAAATAAATGAAAGTGTAATCTGAAATATACGCTTCAATTTGAGAAAAATCCCCGTGCAAGATTTATACTTTATGGAGAATCTCACTGTCTGTCCTGATTAGATTTTCATCAAGGATAGTAGGGTTGACATATCTCCCAAATGAGACGTTGAACTCCCCTTTTGAATTCTCACGATATAGACCATTGAAGCAGGTTCGATTCAAAAATATCATATATGCGGCTTCCTCAATAAGAGACAGATCGACATTATTGAGGCGGTCTCTTATCAGCAGGAAATACCCTTTTGAGCCTCAAATTCACTTAGATTTCTGTAGTAAGATTGAAGTTGGGCTAATAATATGATCAATTCCTTAGGATGGTATTTGATTGCTTGATATGTATTGGGGAATTTGGTGGTGGCTTTGGGAGGAGATTACAGGGAAGTGGAGTGTCGCGGACAATGGTATGATGTGGGGATTGGTTCGGGAGGGATGGATATGTCTGTGGAATCGGCTTGGAGGGAGCTTTTCATTATCTTTGCAAAAACTTTTGATTTTATATGAATCCGATGCTTCTTAAAATAATCAACCAAAATCAGAAAAATGCAAAATTTTGTAATTTTGGATAATAAAAAAAAACATTATGAAGATTAGGATTAAGAATATGGTGTGCCGACATTGTGTGGCGAAAGTGGCGGAAGTGACATCCCGTATCCCGGAGCTCAACTTGCTTGGGGTGGAGTTGGGTGCGATCACTGTCGAAGGGAATCCCGCAGAGGAAGTCATCGAGCGTCTTGACAGAGAACTCCGTAAAGAAGATTTCGAGGTCATACGATCCCGGGAAGAGGTAATTGTCTCTGAAATCAAGACAAAACTCGTGGCTCTTTCCCGCGACGGAGAAGGAGTCCATGCCGATATTCCTGCTATCCTTCAAGATTCTCTACACATGTCTTACAGAAACTTGTCGCGTATATTTGCTTCCACCGAAGGACGAACAATCGAAAACTATTTCACAGCATTGCGCATAGAGAGGATAAAAGAACTGCTTCTCGAAGGACAAATGTCCTTAAGTGAGATCGCTTTTGTGACAGGTTTCTCTTCCGTGCCGCATTTAAGCACACGTTTCAAACAGGCAACCGGCTTGACACCTACCCAGTTTAAGGAAATAGGACTCCGCACTCCCCTCCCCGAAGTATAACACTTTGGCAAGAATCCATAACAATTTTCTCTCCTCCCCATATTAACTTTGCATCGGAATACTAAAGCACAAAAGACAAATTTATGTCCTACTGTGCTCCTGTCTAAAAAAACGATGTTGCTATGAATTTCCTTGACTCCCTTCTATATATGCTCAACGAGATGTCGCCCTACATCTTGCTTGGATTCCTAATAGCCGGATTGCTACATGCATTCGTATCTCGAGAGACTTTCGCACGCCATCTCTCTGGCAAGTCTCTTGGTAGTGTAATTAAAGCAGCTCTTATCGGAGTTCCTTTGCCGTTATGCTCGTGCGGTGTGCTTCCTACAGCCATAGCTATGCGCCGTAATGGGGCATCAAGGGCAGCCTCTTCAGCTTTTCTAATCTCCACTCCTCAGACCGGAGTGGACTCTATAGCTGCCACTTGGTCGCTTCTGGGCCCGGCATTTGCCGTCTTGCGTCCTGTGGCCGCTCTCGTTACAGCAGTCGCAGGGGGAGCTGCAGTGGGCACCACTGAAAAAGATTCAGAAGTAGCGGAAGCTTGCTCTCTGGCTTCTGATGTTAAAGAGGAACGACCCACTACATTCGTCGGGAAAGTCGGAGCGTCTTTGCGTTACGGTTTCATAGATCTTGTCGGAAGCATAGGACTTTGGCTTACAGTCGGACTCATTATCGCAGCATTGATCACTGTGTATGTGCCAGCTGATTTCTTCGCAATCCTTGGCAATAAACCGCTTGTCTCGATGATTATAGCCTTGATCATAGCTGTTCCCATGTATGTCTGCGCTACGGGCTCCATTCCTATTGCTCTTTCACTCATATTAAAAGGTCTGTCACCGGGAACAGCTTTCGTATTGCTGATGGCGGGTCCGGCAGCTAATTTCGCATCATTCACTCTGATTTCTCGAGAGATGGGACGCAGAGCAGCCACAGTATATCTGGGATCGATCATCGTAGGAGCTATGGCAATGGGACTCGCAATCGACTATCTTATGCCTGCTCATTGGTTTGCCATCGGCCAAGATACCGCGATGCATGGCGCATGCCACCATGAATTCAGTATATTCTCCACCATTTGCTCCTCTATCCTCGCCGGATTGCTGATATATTCACTAATACGTAGATTTTACAATCCAAAAACAAATACTCATACAGATATGACACAGGAATACATTATCACAGGAATGAACTGCCCTCACTGCCAGAATGCAGTAAAGAAAGCCATCGCAGCTGTAGATGGAGTAGATACAGTTGAAGTAGACCTTCACGCTGGTCTTGCTACAGTTGATGGCTCCGTCGACCACTCCGCTATTATTGAAGCTGTACATGCTGCCGGTTTTGAAGCTGCCGTCAAATAATAGATTTTCAAGATAGAACTCAATAGTATCCTCCCGGCTTTTTCTGGTCGGGAGTTTTTTATTAGCATTTAATTAGGATGGGAAAAGAATTTTTTCTAAATTTGCATCCGAGCAAATACAGAACTCACGCAAAGAAACATAATTCTAAATATTTAATCATTTTATATGCATACTATCATAAATGCATTTTCGATTGAATGTCAACCTCAATTATTATGCATTATGCATTAAAACTTACCAATATAAGAAATATGGCTAAGAAGAAGTCCAGACATGAAATATGCGCTATTGTCGCGATGGGCGATGATTTTGAGATTGGATACAACGGTGACTTGATTTGGCGTATCAAGGAAGATCTTAAGCGCTTTAAAAGCCTTACTATGGGGCATCCTATAATTATGGGGCGCAAGACCCGTGATTCCCTTCCGAAGGCACTGCCCGGGAGGACGAACATCGCGATCACCCGTAATCCTGATTATTCTGCTCCTGACACGTTGATAGCCCATTCTCTAACGGAGGCTCTCGAAATGGCACGTAATGCTGAAGGATCTGATAAAATCTTTATCATCGGAGGAGGACAGATATATGAAGAAGCCTTTCCGATACTGGATGCCTTGGAGATTACACATATATATGATAGTCCTTACGATGTAGATACATTCTTCCCGGAGGTCACTATGGATGATTGGGAACTCACGGATATGTCTGAATTGTTTGAGACAGAGGGAGGACTTAACTATGGTTTTGAATCTTACAAAAGACTTAAATAAATAACTTTTTAAACCAATGCTGGCGATATTCGCACTCTTTCCTTGTAGAATTGGGAATCTTTCAGACGGTTGAGAAGCCGTCTGTCTCATAACTGCTAATTTTTGCATCACTCGGAGTTTACTTTATAGTAATATCCTAATGCAATCTATTTAATAGAGATTCAACAATTTGGACAAAAACAATACCCTGTAAATGTTACCTAATTGTTATCAGTCGTTGAAATTATTGTTTTATGATGTAATTTTGCAGTCGAGGAGCCTAACAATCCTTTCCAAATGATATGATTTTCAAAAAAGAGATTTTAGCAGGATTAATGATTCTCACTGCAGTGGGGCTAAAGGCCGAGAAAGCAGTGCCGGTATATCTTGACGATTCCAAACCATTAGAGGAGCGTGTTCAAGATGCCCTGTCGAAAATGACGGTGGCTGAAAAAATAGGAATAATCCATGCCCAAAGTAAGTTCAGTTCTCCTGGCGTACAGCGTCTCGGAATCCCTGGAATTTGGTGCACCGACGGTCCTCACGGAATCCGTCCGGATGTGCTTTGGGATGAGTGGGAACAAGCTGGAGCTACCAACGACTCTTGCGTAGCATTCCCCGCCCTCACCTGTCTTGCGGCTACATGGAATCCAGAGATGTCGAAACTCTACGGAGAATCTATCGGTGAAGAAGCACGCTACCGCAATAAGAATGTACTTCTCGGACCTGGCGTCAATATCTATCGCACTCCTCTCAACGGTCGAAATTTCGAATATATGGGAGAAGACCCCTATTTGACTTCACAGATGGTGGTCCCATATATCCAAGGAGTTCAAGAAAATGGCGTTGCCGCTTGCGTGAAGCATTATGCCCTAAATAATCAGGAAGCGGACCGCGACCACGTCAATGTGCTTGTTGACGACCGTGCGCTCCATGAAATTTATCTTCCCGGATTTAAAGCTGCAGTCAAAGACGGCGGAGCCTGGTCCATTATGCCGGGATATAATAAATATAATGGAGAGCATGCTTGTGAGAATCCAACCCTTCTTCTCGACATTCTTAAAGGTGACTGGGGCTTTGATGGAGTAGCAATTAGCGACTGGGGGGCTGTTCATAATACGGAAAAAGTTGCTCAGAATGGTCTTGATATGGAGTTCGGGTCGTGGACCAATGGCCTTAACTGGGGTGCAAGCAACGCATACGATGATTATTACCTTGCAAAACCATACGAGAAATTGATTCTTGAAGGTAAACTTCCGATGTCTGATCTCGATGACAAAGCAGCCCGTGTGCTCCGCCTTATAATGCGCACTGAAATGAACCGGAACCGACCATACGGATCGCTCAACAGCGACGAGCATTATGCGGCAGCCCGAAAGATTGGAGGAGAGGGAATCGTTCTTCTTAAGAACGATAAGAATCTGCTTCCAGTGGCCCCGACCACCAAGAAGATTCTTGTGGTAGGCGAAAATGCAATAAAGATGATGACTGTTGGTGGAGGTTCTTCTTCACTGAAAGTGCAGCGCGAGACTCTTCCTCTTGATGGAATAAAGAAAGCTGCCGAAGCTAAAGGAATTGACGTGGTTTATGAGCGTGGCTATGTAGGAGATGTGACCGGAGAATATAATGGAGTTAAGACAGGGCAAGACCTAAGCGAAAGCCGCTCTGCCGAACAGCTTATTGCAGATGCAGTTAAAGCAGCAAAGGAAGCTGATATGGTGATATTCTTCGGAGGACTCAATAAGTCTGACCATCAAGATGCGGAAGGTGTCGACCGGTTGGATTTCAGCCTACCTTACGAGCAGGACAAAGTTATAGAGGCTCTCGCTGCCGCTAATCCCAATCTCGTGGTGGTGAATTTGACAGGAAATGCATATTCGATGCCATGGATCGATAAAGTTCCGGGGATTGTGCAAGGTTGGTATATCGGATCAGAAGCGGGAAATGCCATTGCAGACGTGCTTTTCGGCGATGTGAATCCTTCCGGAAAACTTCCTATGACATTTGCAAAGTCACTAAAAGATTATGCACCCCATGCTTCCGGAGATTCGGAAATGTACCCGGGCGTGGATGGCGATGTACAGTATAAAGAGGGTCTTGATGTCGGCTATAGATATACCGACAAACTGAAGAAAAACCGTATCAACTACGCCTTCGGTCATGGACTCAGCTATACCTCTTTCAAAATTGGACAACCGGTAGCATCTTCAAAGACTTACGATGGCAATGGCAATCTTACTGTGACTATCCCGGTGACAAATACTGGCGATGTCAACGGCTCGGAAGTAGTTCAGCTCTACGTCCGTGATGAAAAGAGTTCTGTATATCGACCATCTAAGGAATTGAAAGCTTTCGGCAAAGTTAACCTTGCTCCCGGAGAGACCAAAGACGTGAAGCTTACACTCGACAAAGATGCTTTCGCCTTCTACAATCCGACGGACAAGATGTGGACTGTAGAGCCGGGTAAGTTCCAGCTCTTGATCGGCAATTCCTCCGACAATATCGCCTATAAGCTCCCTCTCGACCTCACCACTCCCCTCTCCTGGAAAGATTGACAACTACATTTTTCATTAGGTTAAATATTTAGGTTTGAATGGATGTCGGGTAAGTATCATGCAGGGCTTATCCAAAATCTAAAAAAATCCGCTGGCCTGGGGAGGTCGGCGGATTTTCATTTTTCTTACTATATCTGCCCAAACAGAATAAATATCATCTATTTGCGGCTTTGAGATTCGATTATAGTTTTCCGTTCTTTCAAAACGAGGTTTGAAAAAGGCTCTTTCCCTGTCGAATCCGCAACATATTTATAAAATCTATTGATAACCCTCATAATCTTTTCAGTATTATGACCTTGATCCTTTCGATAACCCCTGATTTCCGGAGGCGCAATACCCTTGTCGGCGGCATAGAATACCCAATACAGACACAAGGCAATGTCAGTTCGGTGAAGACCCATTGCGCAGGCAATATAAAAATTACCCTTGTCAATGTGTCTACATAGTTCCGGGAAAAGGCTGACCATACTCTCAATGTTCTCGCATCTATTGTCAACGGGATAATAGAAATAATCAAAACCGTATGTCTTGCACAATCCACTAAGCCGACTATAGACTCCATCCGCACGAAGATCAATAATTGTCTTTATTCCAGATTCCCGCATCGTAGGCCATGCAAAAGATTGATAACGGGATGACATTGTGCGACCACGGACACCCCCATATACCGGAGCAAAATCCGGAATATTCAAGGCTGCAATCTTATCAACATCCAAAGTGTCGCTAACTTGAATGGTTGAAAAGTTTGATAAACTCTCCATTTTAGTCGCATTGTGAGTTTGTTCTTTTGCCACATGCATATATTCATCTATTGTTGATGTTGGAGTTTGTTAGCGATCTCTTTGCAACCTGACTCTATGCGGTCGAAGCAGTTTCGATATACATACTCGGTCTGAAAATGAGGATCGGGTAAATCAGAAGACTCACAGAAGCAATAATCATTGAACCGGACTATACGATTCCAATGGTCATAACGGAGTAATTTAGTAACTTTCTCTCGATGATGTGTCGTCATGACGATGATGAGGTCAGCCGAATTGAGCAAATCCTCATTCATCGGGATTGCCTTTCCACCCATCTCATAACCGTGTTCAGCCGCTATCCTGCACATGATCTCCTCCCGGTCGAGACCCTCAGGCACACCAGTGCCACAGGAGGCCACCTCAATCCCCTCAATATTATAATCGGCAACCAGTTTCTTTAAAACCGCCTCAGCCGCCGCCGAACGGCTGGCATTGCCGGTGCATACAAACAATATCTTCATATTATAGATTTTTTATCCCGTA
>CAZWJO010000141.1:0-7738 GCA_964634905.1 uncultured Sangeribacter sp. | reverse complement strand
AATTACTTTCGAGTAATATTCCGAATTTCAAAAATTATTATTATTTTTGTGTACAGAATCATCATAAATCATAATTGCCATGATCTTTATCTATATTTTCATATACATTCCGGCAGCATTCGTGATATTTGTGGTGCTAAGGGGAATTTTCAGCAAGAATCCCCCTCCCACGGATTTCACCCGTCGAAAGAAGCGCCGGGGACCGGCTAAGCGTTACACCGGTCTCCCATGGCTGGGAGGCAAGGAAATCAAGGATGATTGAATCATACAATATACGCATTTTTTAGCATTTTTTGATGTGGAGCTGCGTCGTGATGACGCAGCTCCATGTCTTTTATTGAGTGCTGGTATCATCGTATATTCGCTCAAAATTAATTTACTCTCTCCATATTATGAGCACGATAAACGATACTGCTACCGTCACCCTCCTGATCAATGGCGAGCAAGCAAAGAATGTAATCGAAGACATGAGAGCCCGACTTGACGTGGCAAAGAAGAAACTCAGTGACCTTGAAAAAACCCCTGCTTCTCCGAAAGACCTGAAAAAAGCACGTCAGGAGGTCAAAAAACTTGAGAAAGAACTTGAAAATGCTGTCACAGCAACTGAGACTGTACGAGAAGTCCTTCAAAATCTTGATAATGTTTCCCCACGACAACTCCAAAAAACTCTCTCCAATCTCAAGCGTCAATTCAACAACGCCAAGCAAGGATCTGATGCATATAAAATCCTTGCCCAGCAAATTAGGGTTGTAGAGGAGCAGTTAGCTTCTGTCAATAAAGAACTGAAAGAATCAGAGACGATTTGGGGCAGATTCAAAAAATGGGCTTTAGGTTCATGGGCAGCCATAGATCTTTTGGTCCGGGGCTATGATGCGCTATCCTCCAACATTCAAGAATATGTAAACGCATATTCTGATATGGATCAAGAAATGTCCAATGTACGAAAATTTACGGGGATGACTGCGGAAGAAGTAGAAATCTTAAATGAGGAATTCAAGAAGATGGATACTCGCACATCCAGGGAAGAACTCAACAAGCTCGCACAAGAAGCCGGGAGACTTGGCAAACAGTCTGTGGAAGACGTATTAGGTTTTGTCAGGGCAGCCGATAAAATCAATGTTGCACTCGATGACCTTGGGGATGGGGCGACACTGACATTATCTAAGCTCACCGGTGTCTTCGGAGTTGAAGAGCAATACGGAACAGAGCAATCTTTGCTTAAAGTTGGCTCCGTCATTAATGAGCTATCGCAAAATTGTGCGGCATCTGCACCATATTTAGCAAATTTTACCGAACGAATGGCAGGTGTAGGAGCACAAGCTAATATGACCATTCCCCAGATCATGGGTTATGCTGCAGTTCTCGACTCCAGTTCCCAAGCTGTAGAATCATCAGCGACTGCTCTTTCTCAGGTATTGGTTCATCTGTATCAAGATCCTGCAAAATATGCCAAGGTGGCAGGTCTGGATGTCAAGGAATTCACTGAACTCTTGAAGACAGATGCCAACGGAGCCATGATCCTATTCCTCGAGACCCTTAATAAGGCCGGAGGAATGGATGTCCTGTCCCCGATGTTCAAGGATATGGGAGAAACCGGTTCCAAGGCAATAGCCTCCTTGTCAGTGCTAGCAGATAACATAGAATTTGTCAAGTCTCAGCAGGAAGCAGCAAACTATGCATTCGTTGAAGGGACTTCCATAGGCGATGAATTTGCAGTACAAAACAACACAGTGGCAGCCAGTCTGGATAAATTCAAGAAAACGGCCAATGAGCTTAGAATAGAACTTGGGGAACGACTCTATCCTTTGGTGTCACATACTTTGGATGCAAGTGGGTATATTATCGAGAAACTGAAAATAGCCCTAAGTTTTATGTCTGAACATAAAACTACGCTCATAACATTGGCAGTGGCAATAACTGCATACATCGCTGTCATGAAAGTGCAAGCTTTGTGGCTTGACCGCATTGCAATAAAAGAGGATTTGGCAAGAAAAAAGGCTGATCTACTTGCTGCTTCAACAAAGGCTCTGTCAGGTGTCATCACTGCTGGCAAACTGGTAGTTGCTGGTCTTACAAATGCTTATCAGTACCTTGCAAACGGATTTCGTGTCACAACTGAAATGCAAGAACGATGGAAGAGATCAATGGCTGCCATGAATTTTGCATCCTGGGCTACATTGGTTCTTGGTGTGGCGACTGCAGTATTCCTGCTGGCACGCCGACTCAACCAGGCAAGCGAGGCTCAGAAAGCCCTTGATGATATCAGGGAGAAAGCTGCAGGGCGCATGGAGGAACAGCGTCTGAAGATAAAGGCTCTTGAGGAAGCAGCCATGGATGAAAACCGTGCCCTGGACGAACGTCTTGCCCTTACTGCCAAACTCAATTCTATTATTCCAAATTACAATGCTCAGATAGATGAGACCACCGGCAAATACAAGGCGAGCAAGGAAGCTCTCGATGGATACCTGGCATCCCTGACACGAATGTATGAAGTGGAAGGTGCCCAAGAAAAACTCCGGGAAATTGGAAAAGAGAAGGCTGAAATCAGAACGAAGCTCAATAAGGCTCAAACTGATTATGAAAGGGCCCGAGATTTTCATGCTTCAGGTGGCGGACGGACCTACACTTCATCTTTCGGAACCGTAGGAAATACTGCTCAAGACGATGTATCTTCGCTCAAGCTTGAGGTCAGTCGACATGAATCGGATCTGAAGGAGGTCGAGAAAAAGGAACGCGCTATCCTCGATGTCTATGAGTCCGATATCAAGAAGAAGCTCGTTAAGGAAATCCTTGAAAGTGATAACTCTAATATATCTACCACTGAAACACAGGATCCTTTAACACCATATAATGCTCCAGATACCAATACAACCAACACATCCAAAGATCGCTTCGAGGAAGAGAAGGCTTGGCTCAAACGTGCCGAAGCTGAAGCCCGGATCGCTTATGCCAAAGGAGAGTCTACTTACTCCGAACATAATGAGACACTGGCGAAGATACAGAGGGATTATCAGCAGAAGCTGCTCGACAGAGAAGACCTTACAGCAGATGAAAAAATCTCTATTCAGGCTGACTTCTGGGAGGCAACAAACAAACTTTTGATTGCAGGGACCAAGAAGGAAGAAGCTGACGAAAATGAACGATACGAAGGAATCCTTGCAAGACTTGAAGCCAATTATGCTCAACGACTGAAAGCCGGCAATATGTCGGCTGAAGAATTTAAGACAGCCGAAAAAACCCATCAGGAAGCCCTCGAGACTGCCGAATTGGAGCATCTAAGACGCATGCTGGACTGCTATCAAATCAATTCTGAAGACTATCTCAAGGCTCAAAAGAAACTTCAGGATGCCGAGATAGCAGCTGCAAAACGCCACCAGCAGGAGATGGAGGCTCTCGAGGCGGAGTTTGCCCGGATAAAAAAGGATTATTTTGGCAACAATAAGGCTGAAGACAAGGCTCTATATGACACGCAACTTGCTAATCTTCGCATTGTCTACGAGCGTGAGCTGCAGGCTGCACAGGATAATGCATCGGAGAAGCTCCGTATCGAGAAAGCTTTCCTCGAGGCTCAGAAAGCTCTTAGGAAAATGTATAACCAGGACTCTGAAGCAGACACTCGTTCCTCGATGCAGAAAGCAGTGGAGTCCTCTGTGGAATGGCTGGAGTCGGATGGTGGCAAGGCTCTGACTGGTACTCTCTCGACCCTCACTTCCGGAATGTCTTCCATCTTCTCCGGCCTCTCTACGATGATCCAGGCAGAGCTTCAGGTTCAGACTGCAGCCATCGAGTCAAAATATGATAAGGAGGTCGCTTACGCTGAAGGAAATTCCTATCGTATCGCAAAGCTGGAGAAGGAGAAGGAGGCTGAAATTGCCAAGGTAAAGAATGAGGCGAATCGAAAAATGTTTGCCATGCAGGTTATTCAGGCGGTTGCCCAGACTGCCACCAATGCCCTGAACGCATACGGTTCTGCGGCGGCAATCCCGGTTGTCGGTCATATTTTGGCACCAATAGCCGCTGCAATGGCTGTGGCCGCAGGTACACTGCAAGTAGCAGCTATCAAGAAACAGCAACAGGCATCCGAGACCCAAGGCTATTCCAAGGGTGGTTTCACTCGCCCGGGTGGCGTGGACGAACCTGCCGGCATCGTCCACGCCGGAGAATGGGTGGCGAGTCAGAAACTCCTCGCTTCCCCGGTGGCTCGTCCGATGATTGAAGCCCTGGACTATGCCCAGCGCACCAACACAATCGGCTCGCTCCGGAGCGAGGATGTGTCACGCTCCATCACTGCCCCTCAGTCTATATCCAGGATTGCCGACGGCTCTCCTTCAGCTGCTGTTGTGGCATCTGCCATGGCTCAGTATTCCGGAGTAATAGACCGTCTCGCCAACCGTCTCGATGAGCCATTTGTCACTGTCGCGACTGTCTCCGGCGACAAGGGCATCAACAAGGCTCAAGATGATTACACAAAACTAATGAATAATAAATCCCCAAAATCACGACGCAAAAATGCAAATAATTATTGACGGTAAGGAGGCTGTCCTGAAACAGGGCAGTTCCTTCGATTTCATAGCAGAAAACCGCCTTTTCTCCGGAAGCGACTCATATACACTATCGATCACTTTCCCCCTACGAGACTGCCAGCAAAACATTGAGATATTTGGATATCTCTATCGCTCTGAACTCCCAATCGATGACTACATCTTCGACTGTGAGATCAGGGACGGATCCTTCAGCCGATTCGGTACCCTGACAATCGTGGAGATATCGGATGTCGATGTCAAGGGGCAGTTCCTCGAGGGGCGTGCAGAGCAGAATTTCGCTAAGGATTTCGACGAGACATACGTCAACGAACTCGACCTCGGGACTTTCCCATCATATTCCCCGTCGGATATTTCTCCGGAAGAAGCTTGGAATCCATCGACAACCGGCTGGCAAGCCGTGGCCCTGCCATGGGTGTCAGCGGATTCCGGAGTCTCACATAATTTTGCTGAATATTCCGAAGAAGATAAATCTTACTCATGGATATCCGATGTCAAGGCTTTGTCTTGGCAACCATTTCTCCTTTACCTGACAAAAAAAATTTGTACAGCTGTAGGTTATTCCTGCGATTTCTCCGCTTGGGAGGAAGATACGTTTCTCTCTCAATTGCTTGTATGCAATACCCTTCCGGACGCATGGGAAATCTCTGGATATGCCAGGGCTCTTCCTCATTGGACAGTGGATGAGTTTTTTGAGAAACTCGAGCTTTTCATGCGTGGGGAATTCACCATCGACCATCGCCAAAAGAAAATCAGTTTTAATTTTTCAAGGTCTATTCTGGAGAGTGCGGTTCCAATGTTGCTCGATAATGTGGTGGATGAATACAGTTCCTCCTTTGACACGGAGGGAGGCAACTGCCAGTATCTGGAGGCTAAGGCATTCAAGTATTCCGACCATTCCCTTGCCGTATGGAAATACCAATCTTGTGACTGGTTTCTTAAGAATCTCAGGGAAGATGATATCATCCGCTACGAAAGCTCATACGCAATGATTCAGGATGTGAAGGGTCTGTTGACATACAATGATGCCGGGGGCAACCACCGCCAGCCTACGGGCTCAAAGACGGGAAAAGTCCTTTATGCTCCGGATGATGATCTATATTACATCATCCGTAATGTAAGCCGTACGGAAAACGGCAAAAACGATGCCGGAAGGACTACATATATCTATCAACGGAAGCTTCAGCCTATCAATGAATTCGGGGCGTACCTCCCTGAAGGTACTGATATCGAGGACGCCGAAGAATTGGAGTTTGTCCCGGTCTGCATCGACTATACTGAAGAGAAATTCGGGGATGTTGCATTCCTCTCATTCTCGTCATATAATGAGTCGTCATCAAACATGACAGCATCCGGTGTCTCTGTCAATATCCTGTCATCAACCGATGAAGATGAATTTCAGAAAACAGGGCTTCAGCAGATGATCGAGTCCGGAGAAAAGGAGTCGCCTACCGAATACTACGACGTGATAAACTTGGGAAGTTATTGGGGTTATTACAAATCTGGCATACTTCCTTATCCCCTTGCATCAAGTGTCACATTCAATACGGATGGCACTCCCGCTGCCGTATATGAAAAGAGCCTGCGCATAAATGATGCTTGCAATCCAAGATGGTCTCCCTTCTACAATATCGACCGCACCCGGAAGGTGACGTTCAAGTTCCTCTCAGCCGATATCCCGAATCCCCGGGCATTGTTCTACATCCGGGGCCGTCGCTACATCTGCGAAAAGATAACTGCGACATTCTCCGAAGACGGAATGTCGCAGCTTCTAAAAGGCGAGTTCTGGCCGCTCCTCGACGACTAAAGCGCCCCATCCAGCTCCAGTATCTCCGGAACTGCTTTTGGAATCTTATTAATATAAATCTCTGTGATTGCCAGCGACGAGTGGCGAGCCTGATTCTTGACCTTCACGGGTGCTGCCGCATCACTTTCAAGCATCTCTGTGATCCCGGTATCTTTCAAACTGTAGAATTTCCACTCCTTTTTCAGCTTCAGTGCCTTCGACACCTTCGCCCAGTGGTCGCGGAAGATCTTTGTATCTATCTGCTCCTTCCCCGGGCGGAGTTTCATCGAGAAGACATAATCGCCCATGGGCGCGGAGAATACTCCGAGCTCTATCCCATAATATATAATTTTCTTTGGAACAGTGACTGTCTGTGTCATTTTGTTTTTCGACTGGTCTGCATGAAGTGTGAGTGTACCTGTCTGAAGATTAAAATCTCTGATCCGGATACGTGTCATCTCCACTGGACGCACAAAACAATAATACAAGATCTGACAGGCAAAGTGGAAATATGGATCATTCTTTTTGGTCCATTCCCCGATCTCCTTTATCTTGTCAATGGGGATGCATGTGCGTTCTTTGGTGAATAGCCTCTTGCTGATGGGATTGATCCCGTCTGTCACCTTTTCATTGATGTATCCACGCTCCATCATCCATCCGGCAAGGACTCGTAGGAAATTCAGATAGTTATTGTAGGTCTGAGCACCATTGTTGCGCTCGATGTAGACATAATCAAGAAACTGGATGCAGAATTTCTTCTTGAACTGGAAGACGTAGCGTATTGGGTTTTTCTCCTTGACATAATGCCGGAGAATCTTTATTTTTGACTTGTAGTCATCGTAAGTCTGTTTCCGGAAGATCCCATTGCTCATCGATTTCGTCACGATCTCCTCGTATTTGTCAAGAGCTTCCTCGAATGAGACTATGTTGTCAGGATCGCAATCTGTCCATGGATTCCAGCCGTCGCTTAATTGCTCAGACAACCGGCGGATAGCCTCATTCGCATACTGTTTACGCTTCACCTTGCCGTCGATATGGTTCATCTTGATGCGCTTGCGGGCCATGCGTCCCTTATTGGGATGGTAGGCGTAGAACTCGATGTAAGTGCTGCAGTTGTTGACCCGGAGCACGGGCGGCGTGTAAGCCAAAGCCTTCGCTACTCCATTCTTCTTGATTTCGGACCACTCAGGTTCGTCCGAATAATTACGTGTGGGGTTGGTTTTGGAATGCATTTTTTTTGCATTGTTGCCGGAGCACCAATGCAGGTGAATACTATTACTTATTTTGGGCTGGCACAAACTTGTCCCGCCTCTAAAACGACCAAAAGCCTTAACTCGTTGAGTCAAAGGCTTTTATATCAATTTTTGTCGGGGTGAGGCGACTCGAACGCCCGACCTCTACGTCCCGAACG
>CAZWJO010000140.1:0-7932 GCA_964634905.1 uncultured Sangeribacter sp. | reverse complement strand
TTTAATATTTTATCTTCAATAATTCCTCTTCATCCATCAAAGCTTTCCCTCGCTCAAAATCGTATGCTGTCATGCTCCTGAGCGTGTAATACAGGCTCCAGTAGGTTCTCATCGCGTTGATGAACCCTCGCTTTGCATTGTTCCTTTCGCTTACTGCCGTCATCAGGTCGAGTATGCCGATTCGGCCCATCACGAAAAGTTTCATTGCTACAGAATGTCGTTGGGATGCCCTTTGATCGGTAAGAGAGGCGATATTCACTTTTCTTGCCTGCATATTGAATTGCAACACAAGTTTCTCCACATTCTGATTAAAATCATTCATTCCTTGTTCCGCAACCGTTTGGGTAAGCGCAAGTTGAGACTTTGCCACCTTCACTTTTCCTCGTCCCCGACCCCAATCGAGGATTGGCAACGACAATGAGACACTTGCATACTCCTGATGCATGAGATTATTAAACGACTGACCGATGTTAGCTCCAGTTTGTGAGAGACCAAACTGCACATATAGGTCGGCTTTCATGCGTGCATTAGCTTTTGCGTATGCGAGATTGCTCTCACTCTCCTTGACGATGCGTTTGTAATATTCCGGGTCCGGACTGTTCTCAAGTGCAAGCTCCATGGCATCCGACAATGGAACTTCAAACTCCGGAACACTATCAGGGATAAGCAGATTGAAATCTTTCGATTCTTCTAAGGCAAGATATTTCCTGATACTCTGTTTTGCTTCTCTGAGATTGATTTCTGCATCCATCACGTTGGTTTCCTCATTAAGCCGGTTGATTTCCAACTGAAGCATCTCATTTTCTGTGATTGTTCCTATTTCATATCTCCCCTGTGCCATTCTGTAAAGTGTATCCGCCGATGCTAAATTTTGTTGAGCCATCTCCAATTCTGTCTGAGCAGAAGCAAGAGAGAAGAATTGGTTGCAGGCAGTTGCCGATATGAGTTCGAGAGTCTCTGCATACTGCTTTTTAGCTTCTCTGTATCGAATTGGCTCAATTTTTCTATCCCATTTCAATGAGTTATATCCGAATAGGCTTTGTTCATATCCTATGAGAAGAGGTTGAGAGCTGTAGGCAGTGGTTTTGTTTTGGAATTCATCAAGACGATTTAGTGAGCTTTTCAAGAAGAAACTTCCTCCAGTGAGGCTTATATTCTGATTTACTTTTAGAGTAAGGTCGGCTCCGAATTGATCTTGACGAATAAACATTGCCGTTCCATCAGATTGTGTGATCTTGTTCATCTCCTTATTAATATAAGGTGAAGATGTCAGAGTGACAGATGGAAGATAGTTTGCCTTATAGTATCTGTAATTCCAATATGCCGCAAGAAATGTATTCCTCGCACTTTGAGCTGAAGGAGACTGCCGCTGCGCTAACTGAATGACATCTTTCAGACTCAATCTAAGTGTATCCGTCTCCGTTGCCCAACAGTGAAAGCAGCTGATCATTAGCAATATCATCAGTGTATTCCTGATTTTTAAATTTATTATCATTTTATTACTTATTAAAAAATTACAGGTCAGGTCGGAGACCTGATAATTATGTCAAAACCCCAAACTTCAGTCCGGGGTACCCCAAACAAGAGTTCAGTAGCCTCGGAGAGGCGCTTTATGTTTGTGCACTGCAAAAATAAGCCATAAGGATGAAATAGCAATTACTTTTAGAACCTCAAAATGTAGATTGTATGAAAATCATACACAATACTGTATGAAAATCATACACTTTTCGAAAAATCTACAATATTTATCGTTATTTATATGTGCCGAATTGATTATTTGATTAATTTTGCAATATATTATGATTATTGCATTGTCCTTAGATTATGCATTATGCATTATGAATTATGAATTATACAAAAACTTACGGTACAATTCTCGTAGTAGACGACAATCCGGCCATCTTGACGGCTGTGAAAATATGTCTTGGAAATGTGTTTGAGCGCATCATCACGCTTTCATCTCCTGAGGATATCCTCCTCACTCTTGGGCATGAGGAGGTTGATATCATTCTTCTTGATATGAATTTTTCCCTTGGTGTCAATTCCGGACAGGATGGATTATTTTGGCTTTCGGTTATTCGCAAGAAACATCCCGATATTCCTGTAGTATTAGTCACTGCTTATGCCGATGTAAAATTGGCTGTGAGGGGACTCAAGAATGGTGCAGTGGATTTTGTCACAAAGCCATGGGATAATGATGATTTGATACGGGTCCTTAAAGATGCTATTGATAATACTAAGGAAGTGGTTCCGCTTGAAGATGTAGATCGAGAACATATAAGAAAAGTAGTAGATAAGTGCAATGGCAATATGAGCAAGGCTGCTGAATTGTTAGGCATCACACGTCAGACTTTATATAGAAAATATCAACCATGACCATTGCGGTAGCGTCAGTAGTAGGGATATTAGTAGTTATCATTCTGATTTGTGTTTATCGTCATCAACTATTACTCAGAGACAGGGCTCAGTTGATGCGCGATGCAATGCGTCATCATGACTTCTCATTTCGATTGCCTACGAAAGGTCTGCTGTTTGGGGAACGGGCGTTGCAGAATGCACTTAACGATATGGGTCATGAAATAGAGAAGTTGGTGGCTCACAATGAAGTGGAATCATGGCAACGATTGACACGTGTTTTGACCCATGAAATAATGAATGCGACAACACCTATCCGTAGCATTAGTCAGGCATATCTTTCCTATCCTGACATAAAAGACACTCCATACGAAGAAGGAATAAAAGCTATTTATGAAACAAGCACTGGATTGTCAAACTTTGTAAACAGCTATCGCAAATTGACACAGTTGCAAGATCCTGTTATGAAGGATCTTAACCTGCAAAATTTCTTTCAAAGCATTGCATCTCTCTATAAAGATATGAAGTGGGTGATAGATATCCCGGATGGTGTATGTATCCGTGCAGATGAAAATATGCTTCGTCAAGTCTTTATCAATTTGACAAAGAATGCGATAGAAGCGAATGCAAAGAGTATAGGAATCAAGTATATAAAACATAAGTCTATCATTCAGATTAGTAATGATGGTCATGTCATTCCTGACGATGTAGCCCGAGAAATATTCATTCCTTTCTTCACTACTAAACAATCAGGTTCCGGAATAGGTCTTTCTCTTTCACGCCAGATGCTTCTAAAGCAAAGTCTTATCCTTCGCCTTGCCGACAGTCCAGCTTCAGGATACAATGTCACTTTCCTTCTCGAAAAAGATAAGCTATAAAATTTTAGGAATTTTTTGGTTAATTGAAAAATTTTATATAATTTTGCATTGAAATGATATTAAAATAATATCACATTCAAAAGTTATGATCCAAGAATTATGAAACAAAGGCTAAGGATCAAGATTGAAAATAAGAGTGTTAACCTTAAAATTTTGATAGTATGAACGAGAACAAGGAAATTCCGTTTGGTGGGATGGTGATAAACGGATTTGGGATGCTGGTTCTAACCTTGTTGATTCCGGCAATTATCGTAGCATCTTTTATTGTGCTTCCGGAACGTCTGTATTGGATATCCGGGATTATCACCGGCTTGGGTATCATAGGATTTATATTAATCCTCTGTGGCTTCTTTGTGCTTCAGCCGAACCAGTCTGTGGTGATGATTTTCTTCGGAAAATACAAAGGAACATATAGGAACACTGGTTTCTATTGGGCAAATCCTTTTATGACAAAGAAGAAGGTTTCGCTGAGAATCCGCAATATGGATATTGCTCCGATCAAGGTGAATGATAAGATTGGTAATCCTGTGATGATAGGTATGGTACTTGTTTGGAAAGTGAAAGACACCTATCGTGCTGTTTTTGATGTCGATGCCGGAGATATACCGACGATAGGAGTTGCCGATGGAAAGAATGCCCAAATTTTGCAAGGTAATGCCACTGCAAAGGCACTTAATGCGTTCGTTGCTATCCAGAGTGATGCGGCTCTCAGAGAAGTAACTGGCAAATACGCCTACGACGAAGAGAATGGTAAACATGATGAGATAACTCTTCGCAGTGATGGCGACGAAATCAATGAGCAATTGGAGACAAAACTCAACGAACGTCTTGCCATGGCAGGAATAGAAGTAGTGGAAGCCCGTCTGAATTATCTGGCATACGCGCCTGAGATCGCAGCAGTCATGCTCCGCCGTCAACAAGCGTCTGCTATCATTTCAGCGAGGGAGAAGATTGTAGAGGGTGCTGTGAGCATGGTAAAGATGGCTCTTGACCAGCTAAATGCCGAGCAAATAGTAGAACTTGATGAAGAACGTAAGGCCACAATGGTTAGCAATCTTCTTGTAGTGCTATGCGCCGACGAACCAGCCCAGCCAGTACTTAATACCGGCACACTCTATCAATGATCAACGAACAGCGATTAACGATCAAAGATTTAATCGAGAACTCCAATATCTCTGATTACTCTGAGATCTCCGACAACTCGACAACTCGACAACTTGACAACTTGACAACTGACAATGGCTAAGCAGCAAAATAAAGGATTTCTTCTGAGGCTTGATCCGGAGATGATGGAGCAAGTCGAGAAATGGGCTGCACAGGAGTTTCGTTCGGTCAATGGCCAAATCCAATGGATAATAGCTGAGTCTCTGAAACGACATAGAAGGAGCAATAAAGAAAATAATGACACGCAAGATTAAAGGGATTGAGAAATCAATCCCTTTTTTTTGCAACCTTTCATGCCATTTAGACGTATTAATATTGAACGACACATAAATCTATCTTTAACCCTATCTTAAAACTTTTATAGCTATGATACTCACTGCAGAAAATACAGGAGCCATCGCCAGAGCGATAGAATTGCTCAAAACCATTTCCTTTCAGGATGCAATGTCAAAAATTGCCAACACACTTGTCAACTTCAGTTTCAAGGTGTTGATAGCGATCGCCGTTTTCTACATCGGCAGATTTATAATCAGAAAAATTAATAAGATCCTTTCTAATATCTTTGAGAAGAAAAAAGTGGATCTTTCTCTTTCCACATTCGTACTCAACTTCACTCAGATATTGCTCTATTTCATCCTCGTAGTCACCATAATTGGAATCCTCGGCATAGAGACGAGCTCATTCTTGGCTCTCTTCGCTTCTGCCGGTGTTGCGATAGGTATGGCACTCAGCGGAACTCTCCAAAATTTTGCTGGTGGAGTCTTAATATTGATACTCAAACCTTACCGGGTTGGCGACTATATTGAAGCGCAAAGTTTTGCAGGAACTGTGAAGGCGATGCAGATGTTTCATACTGTCATCACCACTCCCGACAACAAGACAATTCTCATTCCCAATGGAGCTCTTTCTACAGGAAGTATCAACAACTATTCTATTCAGCCAAGACGCAGGGTTGACTGGACTGTCTCCATACAATATGGAGATGACTTCAATAACGCTTCGGAAGCCATCAAGGAAATTCTGAATTCAGATGATAGAGTAATAAAGGATGATCCTAATCAAGCTATATTTGTTGGCTTGAAAGAATTAGGAGATAGTGCGGTTATCCTAACTGTCAGAGCATGGACAAAAAGCGCAGATTATTGGGGATTATTCTTTGATGTCTCCCGGAGAATGTATGCAGAGCTGCCAAAGAAGGGTGTCAACTTCCCATTCCCACAACTCGATGTCCACCTAAAAAACGATTAACGCACCACGCAAAACGCACCATGCAAAACGCACCACGCATCACGCCTTAAAAGCTCGGATAATATCAAGGAGGTCGGCACCATAGTCGGCCTTCTTCTTTTTCCCTATTCCGGGGATTGAGCTAAGGTCTTCTTCATCTTGAGGCATTTCATTGGCAAGAAGGACCAGTGTCTTATTCCCTAAGATCATAAAAGCAGCCACACCTTCTTCTCTCGCTTTCTTTCTTCTCCAATCTGTAAGACGCTGATAGAGTTCCGGGTTCTCAATATCTGAATTTAGTTGGGCATTGTTTTTTGATGTGATTTTGAGCCATGTATTATCAGAAAGAGATATTTCACGCTTTATCTTGAGGAAATCGACTGCCGTAAGTTTCTTTTTCAAGGTCGCTTCCATAAGAGCCTCTTTAAGTTTTGCTTCATACTCTACCAAATTCATGGTTTCGGTGAATTTCTTCAATGCATCAGTACTGTCTATTTCAGTTGGAATATCCTTCATAAACTGAAAAATAGGACACAATTCCTTCAAAAAATAATTGCTTGCGGCTTTCAGTCGGTCATGAATTTGATTGGGAGAGGTGCCTTTAGCAGCCAAGTTGCGGAGTTGCTGTTGAAAACGGAGTGAAATATCATATAGAGCCTTAAATTGTTTGTGGAATAATTCGCCGTAGGCTGCCGTCATTTTTGGAAATGCTCCGGCATGACTTGTCTGAATAACTCTGTGAAGTGTCTCCATAGCATTATGAAGACCAGTTAGATCCGCAACCTCAAGATCGAGTCTTTGATCAAAATCTGCTTGAAGCTTATCAATTTTTGTCGCATCTGCTTCTCTTAGAGAGCAAACTTGTTCGAAATTAGAAATCATGCTGTCGCAGATGATTGAGGAAGGTGGAAGAGGACGTTCAAGTACCATACCATCAAGACTCCGGCAACGGCTTAGAGCAACGTATGTCTGTCCGTGAGCAAAGGCTGCCGACGCATTGATAATTGCCTTCTCGAAAGTTAGACCTTGACTTTTATGGATGGTGATAGCCCAAGCTGCTCGGAGTGGAATTTGAGTAAACCGCCCTACGACTTTCTCCTTCATCTTCTTGGTTTTCTCATCAATTGTGTATGCGGTGTTTTCCCATGTTTCCTTATCAACTTCAATAGGAGGCATAGCTTCGTCTGTCACCACTACAACTTTTCCATTGTCTGAAATACTTCTGATATGTCCGATAAGTCCGTTGTAGTATCTGCGGCTCCCACTGCTGTCGTTTTTCACGAACATCACCTGTGCACCCACTTTCAATGTGAGATCTTTCTCTACCGGGTAGATCAATTCTGGAAAATCTCCTTCTATTTCCGCTTCAAAAACGTGAGGCTTTGACTTTAACTCTTGCATTTTCCCTACATTGACATCATGAGCCTGGCGATTATGCGTCATGAGTCGTATATAGCGTTCTGATTCAGGCGGGTTAAAATTTGGTTTATATCTTGAGTTTAGAGAGAGCAAAGTGTTTTGATCGGCACGGTTTTCCCTTATGGCATTCAAAATTTTAATGAACTCTTCGTCCTTCTGTCGATAAACTTTTGTAAGTTCTATCGTCTCGAATGGAGTAGTGGAGAGAACATGACTATCAAAGAAATAGGGAGAGCGATAATGTTCACTAAGCATATTCCATTCCTCTTCCTTTACTACTGGAGGAAGTTGCTGCATATCCCCGATCATTATGATTTGCACTCCACCAAATGGAAGAGGAGAATGTCGGAGTTGACGAAGCTTTGCATCTATAGCATCCATAATATCAGCCCGGACCATACTTATCTCATCGATTACAATAGTGTCGAGAGAACGTATGATCTTGACTTTATCTTTAGAGAATTTTTTGAAGCGAGTTCCACTCTCTGCCTGTCCGATTCCGGGTATGTAAGGAGAAAAAGAGAGTTGGAAGAAACTATGAATTGTCATACCCTCAGCATTGAGGGCGGCAATTCCTGTTGGTGCAAGAATCACTATTGTCTTCGTACTTTTAGTTTTCAGACGTTTTAGGAAAGTTGTCTTACCTGTTCCTGCCTTTCCAGTCAAAAATACATTGGCGCCGGTATGCTCCACCAATCGCCAAGCCAGTTCCATCTGCTTATTCTCCATAATATTCTTTTTCTGCAAAATTAATGAGATATTTTGAAAAAACAAAATAAAAAAGTCCCATTATATTATTGAAGAAGGGGACGTAGGGGATTCTGTCACTAAATCATCAGAGGCGGTAGATGAAGGGGAGGGTGATGGTGAAGGTGGTGCCGGTGGAGTT
>CAZWJO010000139.1:0-8093 GCA_964634905.1 uncultured Sangeribacter sp. | reverse complement strand
CCAAAATCGGAGTTGAGATGTTTGTGCTCGACGACGGATGGTTTGCAAATGGTGAATATGCCCGCAATACGGACCATTCCGGTCTTGGAGACTGGCAAGTCAATACCAAGAAACTTCCCCGTGGGATTGACTACCTCGCCAAGCATGCAGTCAAGAATGGTTTGAAGTTCGGTATTTGGATTGAGCCTGAGATGGTCAATCCTAAAAGTCAGCTTGCTGAGTCACATCCTGAATGGATTGTAAAGAGCGGAGACAGGGAGAAACTTCAGATACGCCAACAATGGATTCTTGATCTGACAAATCCGGAAGTACAGGATTTCATTGTCAAGACTTTCGACGATGTTCTTGCTCTCAGCCCTGACATCAGCTACATTAAGTGGGATGCCAACAGATTTGTAACCGATTTTGGTTCTGAATACCTTCCCGCAGATCGCCAATCGCACTTCTGGATCGACTACACCAATGGCCTTTACTCGGTATATGACCGCATACGCGAATCTCACCCTGATGTTATGATTCAGCTTTGCAGTTCAGGTGGCGCACGACTCGATATGGGTGCTCTCAAATATCATGATGAGTTTTGGACAAGCGACAACACAAATTCCATCGACCGAATCCGCATTCAGAACAGTACAAACCTTTTCTATCCGGCCATTGCCACTGCATCGCATGTCTCCACAAGCCCTAATCATCAGACAGGGATGATGGCTCCGCTCAAATTCCGCTTTGATGTAGCCATGGCAGGTCGCCTCGGACTTGAACTCCAACCAAAGCACCTCAACGAGGAGGAATGGGAATTCGCTAAGAAGGCAATTGAATCTTACAAGAAAATCCGTCCGATTGTTCAGTTTGGCGACCTTTATCGACTTAAGAATCCGGAGGATGGCACAGGTTGGGCTTCTCACCAGTATGTATCTAAAGACGGCAAAGAGGCAGTATTTTTCGCTTACAGCCTTAAATATCATGGTCGCACCACTTTCTTCCAGACACGCCTCAAAGGACTTGACCCTGATAAACAATATCGTGTGACTGAAATCAACAAGAAAGATTGGCCATCATTCTATGGCGATGGGCAGGTATTCCCTGGCGATTATCTCATGAATGAAGGGATTTCCCTTGGCATAGGGAATAACTTCGACAGCACAGTACTCCACATTCAAGAAATCTAAAACTAACATCATATTATGCAGAAGATATTTTTATTCATTCTGATGTCTATATTGTCGGCAATGCCGGCATTGGCACAGGAAATCACAGTGAGTGGCGTAGTAGTTGACGCAGCCACACAGGAGCCCCTTATAGGAGCCACAATACTTGTAAAAGGAACTTCAACAGGAACTGCCACCGGCATTGACGGAGATTTCAGCCTTAAAGTGGCCGTAGGAAGCATTCTGCAAGTGTCTTACGTAGGTTATAACACAGCAGATTTCAAAGTTCCGGCAGATGGACAAATGAACATTTCATTGAGTGAAAACTCATCCGAACTCGACGAAGTGATCGTAGTCGGCGCTGCAATGAAGAAAGCCGATCTCACGGGTAGCGTAGGATATCTCGACTCTGAAAAACTCAATGAAACTCCCTCTACGACAGTTGCCGGCGCACTTCAGGGCAAGATGGCAGGCCTTATGGTGACACCAAGCGGCAAGCCTGGCGATGATGCCACAGTAAGAGTGCGCGGTATCAATACCATCAACTCGGGAGCGTCCCCTATCTACGTAATCGATGGCCTGGTAATGGATGGTGATTTCGGATCGTTCAATTCAATCAATCCTAACGATATAGAGTCAATTCAGGTGCTTAAGGATGCCTCCGCTACTGCTATCTATGGTTCACGAGGTGCAAATGGTGTGATTCTTGTCACAACTAAAAAGGGTCGCAAAGGAGAAGGAAAAGTGACCTACGATGGTTGGGTGCAGACGTCGCACATCGCACATCGTCCTAAGACAATGGATGCTCAGCAGCTTGGAGACCTTAGAATAGATGCCTTTGCAAACGGCTATATCCATTCCAATCCGGGAGCGGATCGCAACTCATACATCCAGAACACTCTTTTAGGGTCCACTACAGCTTTCTCAGCTGAGGAATTGGCAACTTATAAGGCAGGAGAATCTTACGATTGGCTTGACCGTTTTACCCAGACAGGTGTCACTCAGAGTCATACTGTAAGTTTCTCAAACGGAGGAGAAAAATACAATTTCTTCGCAAGCTTCAACTATAGCGGAATCAAGGGTATTACCATCGGTACAAACAACAACCGCTACTCAGGTCGAGTTAATGTTGACACCGATATTAAGTCATGGTTGCGCGTCGGCACCAACACCCAGTTCTCTCGCACTGACGACAAAATGCCTGTTGACGAAGTTTTCAACCAAGCTATGGGTGCCAACCCTCTTCTCAACCCTGCTCCATATAAGGACCCTGCAACCCGCTACACTTACGACTATCTGACGCTCTACTACCGCGCCCACACAGAGGCAAACAACAATGACTACAACCCCTATAATTCTCTCGAAGTAGATCAGAAGCGTGTGCGCGACCGTTTGATTTCATCCAATTACATAAATATCAATCCTATCGAGGGCCTGAACATACGTTCCACTTTTGCAATCGACTTGGCAAACCAAACTTGGATGGAGTACACTCCCGACTATGTGCAGCAGTCTATCCGCCACTACAATGGAGATGCACGTGCAAAGCATGAACGTTGGACAAAGCTTTCATGGCAATGGGATAACACTATCACTTATCGCCGCACATTCGCTGATGTGCACAATACCGACTTCCTTATCGGTACATCTGCTTCACGCAATACTTTCAATTATACAATGGCTCAGGGTGACCGTTTCGCTTCTAACGATCTTGGGTTCAACGACCTCGGAGGAGCAGCGGCAAACGACAAGAAAGTAATTGGCTCAAACTTCTATGCATCTTCACTTCTATCATATCTTGTCAGAGCCAACTATAACTACGACCAGCGTTACTACCTTACAGTGACTGCACGCTACGATGGCTCTTCAAAGTTCGGTCCCGGGCATAAATGGGGTATATTCCCATCCTTCTCAGCAAACTGGGCTATCACAAATGAGAAATTCATGGAAGACCAGCATATCTTTGACAACCTCAAGCTGCGTGTCGGCTATGGCGTTGTAGGCAACCAGGATATTGAGAACTATGCATACGCCACAATGTATTATTCTTCGGTGAGCAATGGAGCAGCATCTTACGCTACGAGTGGCTTGCTCGGCAATCCTTTGCTGACATGGGAAAAGCAGAAACAGACCAATATCGGTCTTGACATGGCATTCCTCAATAACCGCCTCCGTCTCTCGCTTGATGGATTCTTCATCAACAACGACAATCTTCTCCTGAAACATTCGCTTGCTCTCACATCAGGCTACAGCGAGGAATGGGAAAATATCGGTTCGGTGACAAACCGTGGTTTTGAAATGACAGTCAATGCTACTCCGATAGATACCCCAGATTTTACTTGGAATGTATCAGCAAATCTTTCTCTTGACCATAATAAAGTCAATAAACTGCATGGAGGAGTAAAGCGTATTCTCAATGGCACAGAGCGTACCGGGAATATCTTCCTTGGCGAATCTCTCAACTCAATCTACACTCTTCAATGTGGCGGCATCGCAACTGAGGCTAATCGCGATCAATGGGAAGGTATTAACTACAACGGAAAGAACGTTGGCATCGGCGACCTCTTCGCAATAGACCAGGACGGCGACAAAGTAGTAGATCAGAACGACCGTGTGATTGTCGGATGTATGGATCCGAAGATGTACGGAGGTTTCTCTACAGACTTCTCATGGAAAGGGCTTACTCTGAATGCAATTTTCAACTACTCCATCGGAGGAAAGAAGATTAGCGGTTACTATGAATCCTTACTTGCTTCTACAGGCACATCCATGGCGACAACCGACCTTCTCGACCGCTGGAGCGAACAGAACCCGAACGCTGCATTCCCGAGAGCCATCACCAACACATCTTCAGGCTACAATCCTTATTATGCATGGGATACTGATTTCGCTATCCAGAACACTTCTTATCTGCGATTGGCCACTTTGAGCCTTAGCTACAACCTTCCACGTAAATGGATGCAGACAATTCATTTCGACAATATCCGTGTATATGTCTCAGGCAGCAATCTCTTCACTGCCACTAAATACAAGGGCTTTGATCCTGAGACCGGTGACTATGGATATCCTGCAACACGCTCATTCACTTTCGGCTTGAATCTCACATTCTAACACCAGACTTCAATGAAAACTAATATAAAATCTCTTTTGTTGGTGGCTATCTCTTGTGGCGCACTGACCTCCTGCTCCGACTTCCTTACCGAAAATAGCCAGATGGGGCTTACTGAGGAACAAATCTATAGCGATTTGTCCTATATTGAATCAAACCTTACAGGAATATATAATAATATGCGCGACAAAACACGCGCTGATAATGAATCATGGTTTCTTTGGACCGGCACTGATGAAATACAGCGAGGTGCTCTCCAGATGAAAGATGGCGGAGAGAATGGCAGTCTTGATAACTATGATGCCAATCTCAACTCTCTTACCGGAAGGGTAAAAGACCAATGGAACGCTCGTTTCCCGGTTGTCACAGCTGCCGCAAAGATCATCCGCGCGCTCGACACTGACGAGATAGAGGCTGGAACAAAGGCTGCCCATCTTCTTGGAGAGGCTTGTTTCCTTCGTGGTTTTATGGATTTGGAGCTTGCTTCTTATTGGGGAGAGATTCCTTTGATCGACCTAAACAAGGTAGATGAGACAGGCTACGGACGCCAATCACTTACTGACACATGGAAATTCGTGATAGCCGATCTGGAAAAGGCAGCAAAATATGCTCCGGAGAGCAACGATCCCGGACGTGCCACTTCCGGCGCCGGATATGCAATGCTCGGGAAGGCATATATGGCCGCTCCTGAAGAAACAGGACTTCGTGATTTCGCAAAAGCAGCGCAGTGCTTTGAGAAAGTTATTTCGATGGGATACAAACTGGTGAATTATGCTGATCTCTTCAATTATAATACACCTAACACTGATGAGTCTATCTTCGAGTTGCAGTTCAACAATACTCCCAATCATAATAAGATTATGTTTCAGATTGGCTCCCGTGTAGCTCAAAACTGGTGGAGCGACGGTTGTTACTTTGCTGGATATGATCACGTGGTAGTGACTGAATATGCTTACAGCAATGTTGAAGATGGTGGCATCTGGGAAGAAGGCGACCTTCGCCGCGATGAGTCAATACGCTATGATTTCTCTTACTATGGAGAGACTCCGAATCTTGATTGCGTGGCATGGGAAGATCTTGGAGAAGATTATGATGAACTCAAGCCTCATATCAAGAAATATGAAGATTTCCGTACCGACCAGCATTCCGATGTGGGCCTCAACAATATGTGGAATTCCGGCAAGAATATTCCAATGCTCAGATACGCAGATGTGTTGCTCAGCTATGCTGAATGTCTAAATGAACTGAATCGGACTTCTGATGCGGTTGACGTTGTCAATCAGGTAAGAAATCGTGCTTGGGGATTCCAATTACCCGACGACAAGAAGTGGAACGCTATGGGTCAGGATGAGTTCAGGATCAAGATTCTCGACGAGCGTATGCGTGAATTGTTTGGAGAAGGATGGCGTCGTTTCGACCTTATTCGCACAGGTAAGTTTGTGGAATATGTGAAATCTCGCAACAAATGGGCTAAACGCTCAGGCACAATCAGCGACTATCACGTGCGTTATCCTATCCCCAACGAAGAAATCGAACAAAATGAGGACATGAGTCCAGAAGATCAAAATAAAGGTTATAGGTAATTTCAGGTAATATTTTAGGTAATGTTAGGTTGTCCCAGCGTTGTCGCGTAAGGCAATGTTGGGACATTTGAATAAAAATCATTAACTTTGCATTTCAAACACTTTAACCCGCCTTGACATGAATAGTAAGTTTCAAAATATCAGTCTGCTTATAGGAATGACGTTGTCTTTGGTTGTGGCATTACATGCTACATCAGTAGATTTGCAAGCTCAGGAAAGCGACAAGATATTCTCTCATCTGAGTATTGACGAGGGGCTCTCTGCCAATCATGTGAAGGCTATTTTGCGTGATAAAGACGGTTTCATGTGGATAGGAACTACCAATGGTCTTAATCGTTACGATGGTGCCTCTGTAAAGCGATATACATGTTACGATCACGAAAAGCAAAAAGGAAATAACAATATAGGGGCATTGTATGAGGCCCCGGATGGCATTATTTGGATAGGGACAGACAGAGGGGTATATAAATATAATCCTGAAACAGATGTCATCTCATACGCTTATAATTGGGATAAGATCACAAACAACTTCATGAACTGGGTCCAGGATATTGAAGGAGACAAGAAAGGCAATGTTTGGGTTTTGATTCCTGATATGGGGATATACCGGACATCGTCGGAAGGTGTAAGCAAGTATGAAATGCCTGCCGGTAGCCAATATAAAGAAGACTATTTCAATGATCTCTGCATTACTCCCGACGGCACCCTTTGGGCATGCAGCTCGAATGGCAAGATATTCCGTCATGACAAAGGATATGACGAGATGGTGGAGGTGAACTTCAAATTCCCATCTTCTGACAAAAAGAAATTTACTCGAATCTTGCCGGATGGGGATTCAAGACTGATTGTCGGTACTGAAAATGCAGATTTTTACACTTTGCTTCCCGATCAAGGATACATAGTGGAAAAGTTACCTTCTTTACAAGCTTCCGATCTTTATCTGCGCAGTTTAGAACTGATTGATGATGACTTATGGATCGGTACTCAAGCAGGGTTGTATTCATTAAACAGCAAAACCGGGAAGCAAAAGCATTATATAAACAATCCTGTAAATCCCCATTCTATTTCAGATAACACGCTATATACTCTTTATGCTGACAAGGACAAGAATCTTTGGGCTGGAACAATGTTTGGAGGCGTAAACTACATTGCAAGTGGTGGAATAAACTTCTGTACAATTGAGCCATATAATATTAACTCACGTCGAGTGAGAGGCATGGCATTTACTCCCGATTTCACTCAATTGGTGATAGGAAGTGAGGCAAATGGAGTTAGCATCCGCAATCTTGCCACAAACAGTTTCATTACACCTCCGGCACAATTGACTGTGAAAAGTGCAACTATGTGTGTCACCCGATCAGATGGCAAAGTGCTGATTGGCCTTGAAAGGAATGGACTTCTTGCATATCAACCGGGCATGTCTCCATATCAATATCTACCACATCAACTTTCTATTGAGAATACCGTATATTCTTATCTTCAGGACTCAAGAGGATCGGAATGGGTAGGCCTCGGCTATGCGCTGTATCGCAGAAATCAGGGAGAGACAGAATTTACACGTATAGATGCTACCGGATATAACTGGATATTCTCTCTATGCGAAGCATCGGATGGAATTATCTGGATAGGAAGCATGGGAAGTGGACTCTACAAATATAATCCGAAGAATGGCAAATTTAAAGCATACGTCTACGATGAGAATCATCCAAAGGAAAACTTCCTTCGATCAAATTCAATAAACTCTATCATGGAGGATAGCAGGGGAAGAATATGGATTTCAACAGACAGAGGGGGCCTGAGCAGGTATAATAAAGAAACCGACGACTTCACTACATACGGATATAAAGAGGGTTTGCCCGACGATATTGTCTACAAGGTATTGGAAGACAAAGTAGGGAATTTATGGTTTGGCACCAACAACGGACTAACCCGCTTCAATCCGGAAACTAATCTCGTCACGGTTTTTACCAAAACCGACGGACTTCCGGCAAATGAATTTACCTACAATTCAGCCGTCTGCATAAAAGATTCTATCTTTTACTTTGGCACAATCAACGGGGTCGTGAAATTTACTCCCAATAATACCATAAGTGTCCAAAACGAATACCCAATACTATTTACATCAATATCTCATGCCGTGCCTGAGGGGATATCTGGAAATATAGTATATTCAAAGGAAATAAAACTGCCGTATGATGAAAATACCTTCACTCTGACAATAGGTGTACCGAATGCCATAGGATTGAAGGGTGT
>CAZWJO010000138.1:0-8126 GCA_964634905.1 uncultured Sangeribacter sp. | reverse complement strand
GGTGGATATATGCAGTCACTGCGCTTCTTGCAATATTGATTTGCTTTCTCTCAGTGGTAAGCCAATGCTATATGGCAGCAAATACTAATCCCATTAATTCACTTAAATGATGTGGAAAGAATGCTCCGTAGGCATCTGGATGCTTCTAAAACTTGCTTTTACAAAAAATATTTAGTACTTTTGCATCATGAAAACATTGCTCGTAGTTGATGATAATAAGGATGTGCTTTCAGCAGTCAGGATGCTGATGCGCTCAAAAGTGGACGAGGTTATCACTGAGTCTAATCCATCGTCTATTCCCAATTTGCTTCAAAAGCACAAACCTCAGGTGGTGCTTCTCGACATGAATTTCAAGGCAACCATCAACACAGGCAATGAGGGACTCTTTTGGCTAAGAGAAATAAAACGTCTGGCTCCGCAAACTTCAGTAGTGCTCTTTACAGCCTACGCAGATGTTGCTCTCGCTGTAGAAGGGATGAAGATTGGTGCTACGGATTTCATCGTCAAACCCTTTGACAATACAAATCTTTCAGAGACCCTTCTCAATGCCTTCGGAAGTGGAAAGAAAAAATCCCAACAAACGGCCTCGAGTCCTCAGATGCTATGGGGTGAATCTCCAGAGATGCAACGAGTTCGCATGCTCGTAGAAAGAGTGGCGCCTACAGATGCCAACATACTAATAACAGGAGAGAACGGTACCGGCAAAGACCTTCTTGCAAGGGAAATTCACCGTCTGTCAAACAGAGCATCCGGTCCTATTGAAATAGTGGATATGGGAGCCGTAATCGAAACCCTGTTTGAGAGTGAGCTTTATGGTCACTCCAAGGGTGCCTTTACAGATGCAAAAGCAGACAGGCCCGGTAAATTTGAGACTGCACATGGGGGCACACTGTTTCTTGATGAGATAGGCAATCTCCCCTATCATCTTCAAGCAAAACTTCTCACGTCACTGCAACAAAGAAAGATCATAAGAGTAGGCACTAATACTCCTCGAGATATAGACATCCGACTCATCTGTGCTACAAACCGCAATCTCCCTCAAATGGTGGCAGAAGGGGAATTCCGTCAAGACCTATTCTATCGAATAAATACAGTGACCATTGAACTGCCACCTCTCCGAAACAGACCGGAAGATATTCCCGCTCTCGTCAATATGTTTATAAAGAAATATGCGAGTCTATATTCTAAGCCGGAAGTCAAAGTTACAGATGATGCCATAAGGAGACTTTGCTCGCAGCCATGGCCGGGAAATATCCGCCAGCTTGAGCATACAGTAGAGAAAGCGCTAATATTATCAGATGATGCCAATCTTGGACTTCATGATTTCGACATCCATGAATCCCAAATTCCGGCAACTGAGCAATCTACAACCCTTGAATCAATGGAGCGCAATGCGATTACCTCCGCAATAAAATTGCACGGAGGCAATATGTCGGAAGTAGCGAGACATTTAGGCATAACGAGACAGACTCTATATAATAAACTGCGTAAATATGGCATCTGACTTCAAAGGGAAATGGGATATGGCGCCGTTGGTATGGATAATACTGACGGTGCTTTTGGCTATAATAGCCGGCTATATTCTTGCTTTAGGAAATTCACTGTGGGTGCTATTGATTATTCTTTCCATTTGCTGCGCATATATGATATTCAGCAATATGACACGCATCAGCAAGAAAATGCGATATGTCATGGATGCAACTCTCAACAGAGACTTCTCATATAAATTCCCCACAAGCGACGTAAATAAAGATGAACGGGAAACCAACGAGATGCTAAATCGCATAGTAGAACATCTTGAAGACATTACTCGAGAAGCAAGACAAAATGAAACTTTCTTAACTCGTGTGATCAATCTTACTGATATAGGCATGGCTTTGGCTGATGCTAAGGGAGACATCACACTTCATAATGAAGCTGCTTTACGTCTTCTTAACCGACAAGCCCTCACCCATTCTTGTCAGATTCCGGATCAAGCTTTAGCTGACTTGGTAATCAAGAAAAGTGAAGTGAACGTAAACGAAAAGAGCTTCACTCTATTCACTATTACTGACCTAAGCCGACAGATGCAAGCTATAGAAGTGGAATCATGGGAGAAATTGACACGTGTTCTCACTCATGAAATAATGAACTCTCTCACGCCTATTCAATCTATCGCTGAAAATATGAGTGGAAAGATTTCTTCTCCCGAAATTTCGGAAGCATTCGAAACGATATCTTCAAGCAGCAGCTCCCTTATGCAATTTGTAAAGAGTTTCCGTGAATTTAGCATTCTCCCAAAGCCTCAAATGAAGGCAATATATCTGAAACCGCTCTTACAATCCACCATAAGATTAGCTGAAAGTTATTCCGAAGGAAAAAACATAACTCTCAACCTGACCTGTTTCCCACCGGAATTAATGATCTATACAGATGAGTCGCTCCTGAGCCGAGTCCTCATAAATATCCTGAAGAATGCCATAGAAGCAAATCCCCAAAATGTTGAGATTGAAGCAAGAGAAAAAGCTGATGAATCAGTAGAAATCCGAATCTCCAACGATGGGGAACGGATACCCGAAGAAACAGCCGAACACATCTTCACCCCCTTCTTCACCACCCGCCCTTCGGGCAACGGCATCGGACTTAGCCTCTCCCGACGGATCATCACACACCTTGGAGGCACTCTAACCCTGAAGACACGACCCCAGACCTCCTTCTCCGTCAGAATATAATAAATGCAACCGTGATTGTGCAACCACGGTTGCTATTGCACTTTGGAAAGGAATTCTCTATTGGACAGGTTAATCCCTAAATCATTCAGTGAAAATCCAGCTATCAAAATCCATCAGGTCGCTGCCTTCGCCTGTGAAGACAAAATAGAGGTCGTGGATGCCGTCGCGTTGCTTGATGTTGGTTTTGGTCTCTTTCCAGTCTTCGGAAGCTCCACACTTAATTACTCCGAGGAGTTCACCATTCGGAGCATCTAAACGAACTTCAATGGCTGCAGTAGGATTGTTGCCACGAGTGCGAGCGGCGAAAGCTTTTGCTCCGTCTTTGAAGTCCACCTCCCTCACCTTTATCCAATCGCCGGGATCTATATCATTGACAAATACACTATGAATATTGTCATATCCGATACCTATACCTTCCTCCCAAGCTATGGTCTCCCCTTGCTGCCACACGTAGGGATTCAGGGGATTGACACTTTTCAGCACACCCCTCTTGTCATGATGCATATAGGGGAGCGAACCATCCTCATTGAATTCAAATGGAATGACACTTGTAGTGCGTCGTTTGCTATGAGCAGTGGGTAATCCCTCATCCATATAGAAGAAATACCATTGACCCTTATACTCACACATACCGGTATGATTACCCATACCTCCATGCTCGAATGCACGCATCAATTGACCACCATATTTCCATGGACCAAGAGGAGAGTCTGCCCATGCCCAGTCGGTATCTTCAGGTACATGAGAAGCGTATGCAAGATAATATTTGTCTCCTCGCTTTGCAAGCCAAGGAGCCTCTTCATAATCTGGCCCGAAAGATTCTTTATCCTTTATCTCAAAAACCTTGATATCACCGTCATAACTGATCATATCCTCATTTAGTTTGACTGCATAAAGAGCATTGTTGCCCCAATACATATAGGCCTGACCGTCGTCATCAATGAGAACCGTAGGGTCGATATCCTCCCATCCGTGCCCACTGTAGTTAGTATCCTCCGAATTGATCAGGAACTTCTTTCCGCCAAGAGGATTAGTGAAAGGTCCGTAGGGAGAATCTGACACAAGCACGGGGATGCCAAACGTAGAAGTATAGTAGTACCATTTCCCGTTGCGAAATGCCATTTGAGCAGCGTATGCGCAATCCTTGGTGCCAAATCCCTCATTGTTGAAAATCGGGGCATGATGGGTCCAGTTGACCATATCTGTTGTAGTGAAACACAGATACTCTCGCATGACAAAATTATCCGGATCGGCACTGATGTCATCACACCCGGTATACAGATATAAGGTATCTCCTACAACGAGCGGGGCGGGATCAGGAGTGAAATGAGTCTGACAAATTGGATTTTGGGCAAAAGCCAAAAATCCTGTTGAGATAGCAGTGACACATAATGCACCGCTCAATAAACGATATATAGTTTTTTTATCCATAATCATAATTAATTTTCGAATATCCAGCTGTCAAAATCCATTAAGTTGTTGCCTTCTCCTACAAATACAAAATAAAGGTCATGGATGCCATCACGCTTTTTGATATTTGCTTTAGTCTCTTTCCAATCTTTAGAATCTCCGCATTTGATTACTCCAAGAAGTTCTCCATTGGGAGCATCAAGTCTGACTTCAATAGCTGCTGTAGGATTGTTACCACGGGTGCGAGCCGAGAATGTCTTGGCTCCATCCTGGAAATTCACTTCCCTGACCTTGATCCAGTCGCCCGGATCTACATCATTGACATAGACACAATGGATATTATCATAACCTATACCTATACCCTCTTCCCAAGCGATTGTCTCACCTTGCTGACGCACGTAAGGATTCAATGGATCGACGCTTTTCAATACTCCACGCTTATCATGATGGATATAAGGAAGCGAACCATCTTCATTGAAATTGAAGGGAACTACGCTTGCTGTACGTCTACGGCTATGAGAATCGGGCAGCCCCTCATCCATATAGAAGAAATACCATTGGCCCTTATATTCACACATACCCGTATGATTTCCCATTCCCCCATGTTCGAAAGCTCGCATAAGTTGGCCACCGTACTTCCAAGGTCCGAGAGGACTGTCAGCCCACGCCCAATCTGTCGCTTCCGGACAGAAGGATGCGTATGCAAGATAATACTTGTCTCCTCTTTTGGTAAACCAAGGAGCCTCTTCATAGTCAGGACCGAATGCTTCCTTATCTTTAATCTCAAAGACAACTATATCTCCATCACGGCTTATCATATCCTCATTAAGCTTCACAGCATAAAGGGCATTGTTGCCCCAATATAGATAGGCTTGGCCGTCATCATCTATAAAGACAGTGGGATCGATATCTTCCCAACCGTGACCTCCATAATTGGTTTCATCAGGATATGTAAGCTGGTTTTTGCCACCGAGAGGATTCACAAATGGACCGTATGGAGAATCAGAGACAAGGACGGGGACTCCACTCGTAGAGGGATAAAAATAGAATTTACCATTACGGTAAGCCATCTGGGATGCATTTGCATTTTCATGCTCACCAAACATTTCCTTGGCATTGAAGATTGGGGCATGGTGGGTCCAGTTTACCATATCTGTTGTAGTGAAGCAGAGATAATCCTTCATCACGAAGCGATCAGGAGTAGCCTCCATTTCGTCGTGTCCTGTGATAAGATAGAGCGTGTCTCCAACTACAAGAGGAGCCGGGTCAGGCGTAAATTCTGTCTGTGAGATGGGATTCTGCGCACTTGCCCAAAAGCAAGATGATACAGAAGTCAGACAAATCATGCTTTTCAAAAAGCATTTAAATGTTTCTTTATTCATAATTATTTTGTGTTATTGTTATTCTGCTGAAAGAGTAAATGAATAAGAATGTGGCTGATTGCCAGGAATTGTATACTTCTCAAGCGTAGGTTTTCCCCATGTGTCGGCACCTCCTACTCCATGAACAGATAGGTCGATATTCACATTTACGAATTCGCCTCGCTTGAGCTCGTATGGATGGTTTGCCGTCTTCAGATCCTCTTCACCATAATCCCAGACACGAATGCAAAGAGGCTGGCCTTCCGATTCAATCCTGACAGTTTTATTTCCACTTTCTGATTTAAGAGTTAGATTATAGATATCACATCTATTGCCATTATCTTGAGGCTTGATATAATCATGCTGGTACTCAGAGAGCGGCATAGTATAATGCCCAATATTGTAACCAAGTTTTCTATCCGGATAGTTCTCCCATGGACCTCTTCCGAGATAGTCAATCTTTCTGTAATCTTTTGGGACTCGCATACGCATACCGAACTTTGGCATTAGAGGTATAGTGTCAGAGAGTGGCATATAATCAGCCGATATATTGATTCTACCTTTTCCATCAATGTTATAAACCAAGTCGTAATCAGCTCCAATAGGCAGGCTCATACGAGCAGTTACTACAACTTTATTATCTGTCTTATCTGTTATAATATCTTTGACAACACGATGAGAGGCTAAGTCTTCCCATACGGTCATTTTTTCATTATAATACCCATTTTTATCCTGATTATCGTTGGTGGGTTTCCAGAAATATGGTTCCAAAGGAGCATAAAGGAGTTCTGATCCACCCTTCTTCCAAGAAGTGAGAGCTCCGGAATTATCTATCGTAATCTCACTATCATCAGTTTTTACGACAACATTACCTTCCTTACGGGCCACTTTTGGCAACTTTCCTGTTGATGTGAGATTGGTTGATATATATGGGGCAAGTTCAAATTGATCATAAGCCACAACATGCCCTTTTTCTGCCCAAGGCTTTGACTCTTTCAGACAAGCATAGACATTAAGCCAAACTCCTGAATTATCTTTCAAATAATTAGGAATCTTAATCTTATTTCCCTCTAAATCATGGACGCCTTCACCAGTCTTGTCTCCACCTGTTAGGATTTCATATCGATAGTCGTATGCGTTAAGAGGGGTAAAGCTATCATGATTTGTCAGTGTCACCCATTCCCCATCTCTTTCAAACCATATAGGTTGATATATATGTCTGACTACATAAAAATGGGGATTTGGAACCCTATCAGGACCAATAAGACCATTTATGCAGAAATTCATATCATTAGGTTTGTCGCCAAAATCCCCACCGTATGCCCAAAATTCATCTTTGCCCAGACTCAATTCGGAAGATGGACGCAATGGAGAACCATCAATCGGTTTTGCTATTCCTTGATCTACCCAATCCCAAATTGCAGCTCCTGCTATGGAAGGATCGGAATAAATCACATCCCAATACTCTTTAAAATTACCCATTGAATTTCCCATTGCATGAGCATATTCACGTGCAATATATGGTTTGTTTGAAATTTCACGAGCATGATCTCTCATCATATCAGGAGTTGGATACCCCTCATCATGAAGCGCAGAATATTTAGGATGACAATCATAAAAAGGAAGTCTTGAAGGATCCATTGATACAATAGTGTCATACATAGCTTGGATATTCGGTCCAATTCCACCTTCGTTGCCAAGACTCCAGATAATCACGCAAGGATGATTTCTATCACGGGAGACAAGAGATACGGCCCGGTCAACATGAGCATCTTTCCATTCCGGATCATGTCCCATTTCCTCATTGGCATATCCATAGCCGTGGCTTTCCTGGCAAGCCTCATCCATGACATAAATTCCATAACGATCGCATAGTTCATATAGAATCGGACGGTCGGGATAGTGAGACGTACGCAGGAAATTGATATTTGCCTGCTTCATCATACGGATATCGCGCTCTATTGTCGCATCATCTACCCATCTTCCGGTGCGAGGATGATGGTCGTGACGGTTGACACCTCTTAGCTTGACGTTCTTCCCATTGATCTTGAAAATCTCGCCATCTGTCTCCACTTTTCTTACGCCAAGATGCCAGTTATAATTCTGGAGCAAAGCACCATCTTTATCCTTCAGAGAAATTACGTATGGATAAAGGTTAGGAGTCTCAGCTGACCATAGCTGAGGATTCTTAATGCTATATTCAAGCTCGACATCAACTGTTTCACCGGGTAAGATATCTACAGAAGTGCTTTTTAGCGTCTTTCCATTGATTTCAAAAGATACCACTGCATCTTTCTCCTTTTTATTGCCTGAATTGCATACACTGACGATAGCCTTAACAGATGCCTTTGAAAAATCATCATTAAGTTCTGAGTCCACTTTAAAATCAGCAATATGCACGTTAGGACGCACTATCAGACTAACCGGACGGAAAATACCACTCAGTCGCCACATATCTTGATCTTCAAGATAGCTTCCATCGCTCCAGCGGTAAACCTCTACAGCAAGACGATTCTTTCCTTGACGAATAAATGATGAAATATCAAACTCGGCAGGAGACATTGAATTCTGGCTATATCCCACTTTCTGTCCGTTGACCCACACATACATAGCTGACTTAACGCCATCAAAACTTAATGTCACG
>CAZWJO010000137.1:0-8261 GCA_964634905.1 uncultured Sangeribacter sp. | reverse complement strand
CCAGGGAAAGGCCGGATGAGATTATACCCTTGATCCGGTATTCGCAATTGTTGTCACAAACTTCAATTTCGCACATCTTGAGCCGAAGCTCGTCAGGGATGTGATGCTCGTGGACAGGGAGACAGGGGAAGCCCTTACTGACAAAATTCATATCTTGCTGTGCTCATTGAAGGAGCTGCCGAAAGAATGGAAATGTAGCCTCGCAATCAACTGCCGCATGTAAACCAGCCCAAACTCTGCGAGGCGGATTCATCCAGAATAACTACCATTGCTGCCATAATTCTCTTTATTGGAATTATGGCAGCTATCTGTATTTAATGAAATTTGGGATCGGATTATGGATTCTCTGCTGGAGTCAATACAAGACCCGGGCCAGTCAGACCGTTGGCTCCACTTACTCGATTGAAGCTGAGGAAGGTCTTATTAAAGTTAATGTTGTCTATAGCTACTGTCACTTTAGTATTGTTGGTTACAGTCTCGATTGTACGGAAACGACAGCGGACACGGTGTGTAACCGGGCCGTTAGCCGGGTCGCCTATAGCAGTACCATTGTCATCACGAACATTCATCTTTAATTCGGAGTTGTATTCTGTCCATGTGACACTCTTACGATACTGGATTCGGTTCTCACCATTATTATCAGGGAAGAGTGATGGACCTGGAGAAACTACGATAGTACCCATTGGCTCGTTTTCGAGTCCCTGAAGATCAGATTCAATAATAAACTCAAGAGGGAAAAGAGCCTCAGGAATATTATCCGGGATATCGAAGAAGATCGTAAACTGAGAAAGCTCATTCGTTCCGCATAGCCCTCTATAAGTACCATCATTTAGACTTATTGATTGGTTCTCATACTGTAAACCTTGATATGCAGAGGGATAATTTTCCCAAATACCCGCATATTCCCGAAGATTCTCAAAGTCCCATTTCAAGTGGGATACCAGAGTGATAGTGCGTCCAAGTCCCGTGCTGGGATTGACGACTGTAAACTCCTGAGTAGCAGCAATGGTAGTGGGGTTTTTACATGCTATTTTGACATCGCGCCATTTTACGGATCCAATGGTTATATCCGTAGCAGTGTTAGGATCATTAGGAGTAACACTTTTTATGACAGCTCCGGGCTTTAAGTCAATAAACTTTGCATAAGAATTATTAAATGTTCCGTTGCCAGCAATGATATTACTTTTATAATAATATCTGAAATCAAGAATAGAGTCATTGTCAGTTATGACTGCTGTCGTCATATTCACCTTAATTACATCACTTCCATCCGACATATTCAATAGATGGTCGGTATCAATATCAAATGAGATGTTATTGTACACAGTTCCTTCAGCTGCCGCTTGGGCTGAATCATAGCCATTGGTCGCTATGCCTGTGATTCGGATGAAAAAGTTATAATTGCGCAGCAAACCATAGTACCGAAATATACCATTACTATCATTACCACCGAAATCGAGCTTATAATATGTCGACTTATCAGTAGAATTAGTGACTCTATTATGATACGTACCCTTTACTATGACATAGGTACGGCTGATAGAATTGAAAGGACGCTCGTACAAGTATTGAGATGGAAGACAATCCCAATTTTTGATTGCTCCATTTTCAGTAGTAGAATAACGTGTAAGGGCTTCTGTTGGAATATCCGGGGCATCCTGCGATGTCACTTGATTAGCGAGCGTTGTATTAGCCGGAGAGATACCTGCATAGGACTGCGCCACCGTCTGATACGGCAATGGATTGCCTGCGGCATCAAGGAATTCCGGAAACTGACTGCCAGTAGATGAATACGGAACCATAGTTCCTTTTAAGGGAGTATTGACAACTATGAAACCCTCAAGCGTAAAACCGGTTGAATTTCCATCATTGGGTAAAGTAACATTAGGATCTATGCCAACCGTCACTTTCGCGAAGTTACGTACGAGCTTTACATTTTTAGGTCCTGACACTCCGTCTCCTACAAGTTTATCCTTGAGATCCTGGTTTATCACCCAACGCTCCTTATTGCCATCGTATGTCTCACGGATGCAATAACCTTTCGGAAATGAGAGCCGACGCCAATAAGCATCTTGATTGTTTATGGAAATTAGACCTGGCATAACAGAACTCTCAACTCCATTAGGAATCTGAAGATTGTTGTCGGCCAACGCTAAAAAATGAAGAATGCGCGGTTGGTCAGTCTTATTTATAGTGACATCATATTTTACTACTGTGCCTTCTACAGTTTCCTTTGAAGGACGATATACTGCAGACAAAGTATTTGTCAAAGGTGAACCGTTGTCAACAAACTCTATGATATACAAGTTCAGATTATTCAGATTTGGAGCTTCTGTGAAAGCACGTGTTGTGACCTCCCTGAATTCTGAGACATCTATGGAAGATGAAAGGATCACCTTATCACCGACTACTCTTGCATTATCGTCCTGAGTATTTGACTCAGGAGTAAATGCATCGGAGCATCCGGCAAATAGAAACCCTAAAATACTAATAAGTGCATATTGTAGATATTTCATTTTCTCTTCAATTAGATATTTCAACTCAAAATCAGAAAGGTTTGTCACCCCAGGTGAATGTGTATGTTGGGGCGTCTCTATTTACTGCTTGTCCATTCGATTGCAAATCTGCCTCACCCCAATACCATTCGTCGTAGACAAATCGAGCACGTTGTACATCGGGAGTATTGCCTGTTGGATTCACGAAAGCATTATTCGAAGGAAGGGTACATGGATTAGAACCTGTATATGTTTTCGCACGAACACAAACCAAACCTTGAGCACTCCAATAGTACCATGTATTATCGGGATGACCAAAAAGACGAGGAATTTTATATTGTGCTGACAATTCCATAATAAATTTCACTTCACCATAAGTCGGTAATCTCCATCGACCTGCAGGATATCCTAATTCTTGGTATGCTGCACCTCTTCGTCGGGCTAATTCACGATTAAGATTCGTTCTAGTACCCGCATAACTTGAACAAATGCGGAATTTCGGAGCAATAATCATTTGATGATTATCATCTTCTAAGGTGGGATAATAATATGATAATGTCCTATTTCCCCCATTTGGATAAATGGATTTCCCGGTTTTAAATCCCTCAACAGTGATTCCAGTTGTATTTCCAGACCATGTATATTTTTGTCCCTTCCATGGATTTTTATTTTCTGCAGTCAATACAGGTCCGTTAATACCGGTAGTTATAGTTCTTTTTGTTCCTGTATAATTATTGGTATAACTTGTATTACTTCCGAGATTATTATTTATCAAAGATGATCTAGGATCACCAATCCTATATTCAGTTCCCTCAGGTAATGTTGTTATGGTCACTAGATACATATTAGGATTGAAATTAAAATTATCAGTTTCTAGACCAATTGAAGTCATCCAACCATCAGTCTTACCACCACTTGGTTGATCACTATTACATGTGATATCTCCCCAGTTTCCATTTATTATAGTATTCCCCTGAGCTCCATTATAAGAAAACGTTTTATTATTGGTAGGACAATAATTTGGAACTGCGGTAATATACATTCCTGGATATTGATAGATAGTAATTTCCTCTTTAAAGTTCGGAGAACCCTTCATATCAATATGTTGAAGAGTAATTTTAAACTCTACTCTAGAATATTCATCTTGAGCAGGGGAAACCTGTTTAAAATACGCTATCCTATCCAAAACCATACTTTTCCATTGAGCATCTGTTTTAGGCATTCGATCCGCTTTTTTTACATCTGGACCATCATTATCAGTATATGAAATGGGAGCATTACTATTCGTAAATGCATCATATATTTTTAATTCATGGGTGACTTTAAGCTCTTTGGTTTCATTATCAAAATCAGCTGTAAACACTGGGGCACCAGCTCTATTTGTTTTTGCAGACTCTTCATTTTGTGCCATACTTACCGTCACTGGCATTTCTCTACCTACATCATCAAAATTATAACGATAGAATGTCATTGTCGCATCTGTCACTACAGTCTCATGAGAAGTATAGAAAGGTATGACAATACTTGTCTCATTGTTGACAGTATAGTTATTCTGGTCGACAACAAGATAACGGACATCGGGGATTTTTACATCCATATTGACGTTACCCCATTCAGCAATTGAATATTCGAGATCTTCAAGAAGAAGAGGTTCATCTGGGATAAAGCTTCCAAGAAGACCCACATGAAGATATACATGGTATGAAACATTGCGAATTAATTGCAATATATCTGAATCCGCAGCAATTACAGGCACTTGATAATAACAAGTTCTCCAAGTACTTCCAGGAACCTGATTACCGTCGTCATCGACGCGCATCCATGGAATAGCAAGAGTCATATACGTGGCGGCATAATCACCCGGCTCCGCGCTCCAACGGTGGGGATATGTATAGAATGGACAATCTATTCCAAAATCATACTTATATTCTCCGGGAGCATTACCATAATCCTTGTTATCTTCAAAAGAATAAGTCAGATTATCAGGCGTATCGAAGAAATATGCCTTTGAAGGTGTAGCAGAAAGGTCAGGATCAAGAGTTGATTCAGAGAGACCACCGTTAAGCCAGACACGCATATTGCCCGTATCAGGTTTCCATTTAGATGTTACAAGAGTTCCATCGAGCACAACGCTCTGTGTCACCTCTTTATCCACAGCGAGCGCAAGGGAAATTTTGGAGGCTGAACGCTGCAGATCTACACTACCGGTTGCAGTGTTATCATAATCATGGTATACCACATCGCTATCCCCATCCATCGTGAAAGAAGTCTGGACACGTTGGCTGGAGAAAGTAGACTCAACTGCTTTATTTCGATATTCCTGAATAGTGAATTTGCCATCAGTACCAACAGGAGGATCCACATTGACAGCTGCAAAAACATGACACTTATGATCCGGATTTTCATCAAACAGTTTATGTTTTAATGCAGTGGTCAAAGGTATTCTGAGAGTAGCAGTCTTTTCTTTATCAACATTTTTAAATGTCTGCACATAATCCGGCACAGCAGTATTATCAGGTTTATCACCACCGTATGACCAGAGACACAGAGTGACGGACTCAATCCAATTTTCATTGAATGTGTCTAATCCATCTTCTGTATAATCAGAAGGAGCACGACTGCCTTCAACACAATTAAGAGAGAGCGTGATATAGCCGCTTTCCGGCATTTGCTGTTGCGGACTGTCAAGACCATTGCTCTCGTCAGAACAACTGACAATAGCAACACTTACAATCCCCGCAAGGGTCAAATTTCGTAAAATGCGATATATATAGCTAAACATGCCAAATCAACTTATATTAATTATTTCGGATTTTGTATAATAGTCAGTCGGTCGGTATTGGAACCCCAATTCCTTATTACATTTGCTACCACAGGGGTACCATCCACCAAAGTCACAATAACCATCAATTGAGCACTATTCTGCTCATTTCCCGGGGCAACGAGAGAAACAATGCCAAAATTCGCTTCATCAACTCCAACCTTGCCGGAAATGTGAGTTGTATTTATCGTCTTTGAAGAATCAGTTGGGTCAGGAATCTGGAACACAATAACATCAGTTTCCCCTCCTGTAGTGATAAGATAAGCATCCCATGTCGTTCCCAAGGGAGAAGATATGAAGAAACGACCATGAGCCACCTTTCCATAATTCAGAACAAGCTGAGCTGAGACTCGATCAAGAAGAAGAAAATCACCAGTCTGTCCCTGAGTTCCACTAATTGAAAGATAGTCATCCTCATTGAATCCGATATTAGCGGTATAGTCTACGTAATAATCTTCACGATTCCAGGGAAGGACATTGACAGTGAAGTTGGCAGAGCCATCGAAGTTTAGTTCGATGGGGAGGAAGGTATTGCGTGCAATAGCTTCGTGATCAGCTCCATCAGTACCTTTAATGGAGAGAATATTATGCCGTATCGACTCATCATTTAATGGAGCATATAGCCAGTTTCCATCACTTAGACGAACGCCTACCGTATAATTCTGTCCAGCTGTAAGGATCGACTCTGGAAAGTAAATAGGCGATGTGATAGCAATCGGGCCATCCGCCGGTTTCTTTATTTCAATGTCAAGTCCGTCGATGACGTAAGTGACTTCGCGATTGGAAGCGGGAGTAGCAAAGTTGTTGATATACACTTCTTTTGTCGAGAGTGGACGATCTGTAGGTGCGTAGGTAATTATACTCTCCTTTGATGGATTATACTCTGCCGAATTAGGGAAGACATATTCAGTAGTGCCTACTCCACTTAATGAGATAGCTGTAATTCTTGTGTTAGCAATTTCTGTTCCATCGGGGACAATGAAATTATCACTTGTATTTAGATAGAACATCGCTTTGGCGGCTGACCGAGTCAAAAATAGACGGGAATAAAATTGATCTTCCACTTCAAAATCCCTCTTAACTTCCAAATCGAAAAATTCTGTAAGTGGAAGTCGTTTTGAAGAAGAAGGAGCGAAAAGTCCATTGGAATATCCTGTGACTTGAGTGGTAGAAGAGGATATGCCGGGGAGTGAAACAGTCCAATTTGCAATGGTCGATAGATCATAAATAGTGCCTTCCGCACCATTTACCGGAGGTCTAAAAGATTCCAAGAATGCAGTTGGACTGTCAAATCCATCAGGAGAGGAAGTTATGAATTTTTCATTTGCCACGAGATAGATACGTTTCCACTCATTAGCTATTACTTTGAATTCCATATCACTTTGTACCGGGCGCCCCTCATCATTTGTACGCACTAAGCGGTTGGCTTCGACAATCCCGGATGTCTTATCAGCGTTAAGATTTCGGACGATAATTACGCGTAACGTGCTGATTTTTTCGAAATCGCCAGTTGGATTATCATAACGATCGGGCGCATTATCATCAGCTGTCACTGTGGGATCTTCTTCGTCTCCTTCGGCTCGAGTCTGCAATTCTTGTCCTTCTACGGCAACATTAAGGCATAATGTCACCATATCCGGGGTATCAGCAGGAGAATCCGAACCATCAGGAGGACACGGCTCCCCCTGCATACGACATCCCCCACACACCATACCCATACAGACGAGGAGTGTAGAGGTATAATATTTAAACTTAGGGAATATCATAATCCAAATTCTGTGTTGTTAATACGTACTACCCAGTCGTTGATCTCAATGACAGTGTCAAGCCAATAACCGTTGCGGAGGAAGAAAAGCATCTTCCAGCGGCTTTCTCGGTCAAGGAATTCCTGAGCCGGCATGCTTGCGTAAGCCTCGCTCTTCATGAGAAGGAGATAATTATTCAGCGGGATGTTGATTACATCCTGACCATCTGCTTTACGGGTGATGACGAGACGTGGAGAGTTAGTGGTGACAAGGCGAGGGAAGCTCATTTCAGCCCATGCTACGGTTGCCTCTCCTTTATCGTCGGGCAGCTCACCGGGACTGGCATTGCCGCGTACCCAAGGACTGTAGTCAACAGTCTTTGTAGGGATTACGTCATTGTTCCATGCCATGAGAGTGTTGTCATCGACAACCTTGAAGTCGAAGTCTGCTTCATCAATGGGAGAGCCATCGACTTGTTGGAGCATCACACGGAGATTGTTGGTATCCTTCATCATATAGAGAGTATAATCTCTATAATTCAGGTCTGATTGCTCAACAGTGACATCCAGCCTGCCGTAGAAAAGAGGATGGAGGGAAGTGCCTACCGGCTTAGTCAGGCAATTGGCGTTGAGTGAAACCTGAAGTTGGTCCATCTTTATAGAAGAGGGGTTGCTTGTGAAAGAGAAAGAGGATTGGTTGCAATCCATGCCTCCGTATGCTATGATATTGTAGATGCCGGGGTCAAGATCGACTGTCATGCGCCAATTCTCGTCTGCGAGGTCATCTGTAGAGTTGGTCTCAGTTTTCACGTAGTTACCATCTTTATCATAGAAAAGGACGGTCAGGCAATCCACTTGCGATGGGAAAGCGTTTGCAAACTCCATATTGTAGTCGTATACAAAGCGCAGACATACCCCCTGAGGACAAGGCTGCAGATCCTCGTGGATGCGGTCGCATGAAGAGAAGGACAGCGCCGCTCCTGTGAGCAATGTCATTGCTAATGTCTTTTTGATAGAATCTGAAAAAGATCTGATTTCCATATCTTGTATTGTTATTTTTTTGGTGATCTGAGAGGGTGTCACGCCTCTCAGATCTGAATATTTGTTTTATCAGCCACAGGTGGCTGAACGGAGGACAAACCTTCCAGTATTGGTATGAATGGAGTTAGAATTGGATGCTATTGAGGCGAACTACCCAAGG
>CAZWJO010000136.1:0-8275 GCA_964634905.1 uncultured Sangeribacter sp. | reverse complement strand
TTTAAGTTTCGCAAGCTCAACTTAAGGGTTATAGGTTAAGAGGTTAAGGGGTTAAACCTACCAATTGTAAAGGCTTAAAAATATCATAATTTATCAGTCAAATCATAACCTTTTAACCCAATGACCTAATAACCTTCAACTTGAGCTTGCGAAAGTTGAGTAAAAATATTTGTAAATCTTGCTGAAAATATGTAAATTTGCAACAAAATAAATTATTATGAGGAGAATAGTATTACTGACATACATTTTAGTGGCTGCCACTTACAGCGGGATAGCTTCAAACTCTCGTGACCTTACATTGAAAATAACCAATTCCACTCCTGCCGACAGAAGAGGTGAAGTAGTAGAAATTGCAAGTCCTAAACTTAATGTCTTAAAAGACAAATTAGTAGTTATAAAAGACCCGGATGGAAAAATCTTACCGTCACAAATCACTTATGATGGCAAATTGCTTGTCTATGGAGACTTCCCGGCCTTGTCTACTACAGATTTTCAAGTAAATGTGCTTTCTCAAGGGGATAACATTGATAATGATACCATCTGTGTCGGACAAATACGTCATGATATGCAAGACGATTACACTTGGGAGAACGACAGGGGTGGATATCGACTTTATGGTCCGTCATATAGAGCCGGAGGTGGCAAAGTGAGCGGATACGACATTTGGACAAAATCTGTCGATTATCCTGTGCTGAAACAGCGCTATGATGGACACATGAAATATGGAATGTCATATCATAAAGATTTTGGGTCAGGCATGGATGTATACACCGTAGGGCCAACATTGGGTGCCGGAATGAATGCTCTCATGATAGGAGATAGTATTTGTTATCCAGTGGCATACGATAAATGTGAGATCCTTGAAAACGGTCCGCTTCGTGTCACTGCTAAAATCACTTGCTACCCTGAGAATATTGGCAAAGATAACGGTGTAGTTGAGACTCGTATCATTAGTCTTGACAGAGGGAGCTGGCTAAACAAGACTGTCGTAAGTTATGAAAATCTTACCCAAAATTATCCTATTACCACCGGAATAGTAGTTCACAAGCAGAATAAAAGAGGGTATGCCATTGACAAAGATAAACGCTATCTTGCTTATGTCGATCTCACAGATAATCCTGACAAGGACAATGGAGCCATTTTCATTGGAATTGTGAATCCGCATCTTCCAGACAGCATAGCATACGTTCCGCTTGAAAAAGAAACAGCTGATGGTGTCGGTCAAGTGCAAACATTTGCCACGTTGTCCCCTAATACTGAATACACGTATTATTGGGGTGCCGGATGGAGTAAAGGGGGAGTAAAAGGCATGGAATCATGGCTCGAATATCTCTCAGATTTTTACAATAAGCTTGGGTCTCCTCTTGAGGTCACCATTGAATGATCCACAGTTCTTTCTTATCTGCTGAAGGGTTATGGATAAAGATAATTGTGGTTTTTTTTATTGAAATTTTTGTAGATTCAAAAATATTATGTAATTTTGCAATGTAAATGGAAAATATATGTGTAGAATGATTTCAAATATTGCCCAGCAACAAAATCAGCAGCAGAGCTTGAACGATGTTCAGGTTCGCTTGCTTGTGTCGTCATGCCGCACCAGTCCGGCTATGATAATTTGATGCTTGGCAAGCTAAAGATACTGAGAGGCTGGTTTCCCGATAGGGAAATTAGCCTCTTTATCATTCTTGCGTAAAATTAAAAAAACAGGTAAAAACAACTATAATTCTTAAGTTATGAGTAAACTTAGATTTGATGTAGTTCAGGATGCTTTTAAGAAGAAAGCTCTTGACGTAGAGGCCCCTGAGAGACGCCCATCTGAATATTTCGGTGAACTCGTGTTCAACCGCGACAAGATGCGCAAGTATCTTAAGCCATCCACCTACGATGCTCTTGTAGCTTGCATTGAAGGTGATAAAGCCCTCGACCGTGAGGTGGCAGACCTTGTGGCAGAAGGCATGAAGGTTTGGGCTATGGAGCATGGTGTGACTCACGTCACTCACTGGTTTCAGCCACTGACAGAAGGAACTGCCGAAAAACATGACTCCTTCATGGAATATGATGGCAAAGGAGGAATGATCGAGGAATTCAACGGAAAGTCTCTCTTCCAACAAGAACCTGATGCTTCATCTTTCCCCAACGGTGGTATCCGTGCCACTTTCGAAGCACGTGGCTATACAGCTTGGGATCCTACTTCTCCAGTATTCATTCAGGGAGATACCCTTTGTATTCCTACCGTCTTCATATCTTATACCGGTGAGGCTCTTGACTATAAGACTCCTCTCAAGCGTGCTCTCAAGGCTGTCAGCGATGCAGCTACTCCTATCTGCCAGATGTTTGACCCCAACGTTAAGAAGGTTTACTCATATCTTGGATGGGAACAGGAATATTTCCTCGTTGATGAAGATTTCTATGCAGCACGTCCCGACCTTATGCTCACCGGCAGAACTCTTATGGGGCATGAGTCTTCAAAAAATCAGCAGCTCGACGACCATTACTTTGGTGCAATCCCCTCTCGCGTGGCCGCATTCATGCGCGACATAGAGATTGCCGGTTATCGCCTTGGAATTCCTTTGAAGACCCGTCATAATGAGGTGGCTCCAAATCAGTTTGAGCTTGCGCCTATCTATGGCGAGACCAACCTATCCAACGACCAGAATCAGATGATCATGAATCTGATGAACGATATCGCCCGCAAGCATAAGTTTGTGCTCCTTCTCCATGAGAAGCCATTCGCTGGAATCAATGGCAGCGGAAAGCACAATAACTGGTCGCTTGGTACGGATACCGGAACTCTGCTGATGGCTCCGGGCAAGGATCCAATGGGCAATCTGCAGTTTGTCACATTCTTTGTGAATGTGCTTATGGCCGTGCAGAAACACAATGCACTGCTCAAAGCATCAATCGCCACTGCTACAAATGCACATCGTCTTGGCGCAAATGAGGCTCCTCCGGCAATCATTTCTTCTTTCCTTGGCAAGGCTATGACCGATGTACTTCATAAACTTCTTGAAATGCCTTCCGACACACCAATCGAAATAGCCGGGAAGAAGGGCGCATCTGTGGGTCTTATTGAAATCCCGGAGATTTTCGTTGATAACACTGACCGTAACCGTACATCTCCGTTCGCTTTCACTGGTAATCGCTTTGAGTTCCGTGCCGTAGGTTCGAGCGCAAACTGTGCCGGAGCCATGACAACACTTAATGCAGCCGTTGCCGATCAACTCTTGACTTTCAAGGCAGACGTGGATAAAGAAATCGCTACCGGCAAACCTATGACTGTCGCTGTCATGGATGTGCTGAAGCCAATGATCGCAGAGATAATCGATACAGTATGTTTCGACGGCAATGGATATACTGATGAATGGAAAGAGGAGGCAAAACGTCGTGGTCTTGACACTGAGGTAAGCGTTCCCGAAATGATTAAGGAATTCACTAAGCCTGAGGCAGTAGAGATGTTTACCCGCACAGGAGTCTACACCAAGGCTGAACTTGAGGCCCGCAACGAAGTGAAGTGGGAGACTTACACCAAGAAAGTGCAGATCGAGGCCCGTGTGCTTGGAAGAATGGCTATCAATCATATCATCCCTGCAGCTCTCGACTACAAGGCTAAACTCCTTGGCATCATCACCCAGATCAAAGATATATATCCAGACAGCTACAGGCAGATGGCAAAGACTGAGATCAATCTTCTGGAAAAAGTCACAAGACTCGTGGAGGAAATCCAGGAACGTGTGTCTGCAATGGTGACTGCACGCAAGGCTGCCAATAAGATTGAGAATGAATATGAGAAGGCAAAGGCATATTATGACATCGCTGAGTCTCTCTTCGCAATCCGCCGTCCGATCGACAAGCTTGAGGAAGTAGTCGACAACGATATGTGGCCTCTGCCTAAGTATCGCGAACTTCTCTTTATCAGCTAATTCGGATTAATGCATAATTTATAATGCATAATTCATAATCAATGACGCTCGAGCTTAATTGGAGTTATTTATTCAATCTTATTAAGCATGAGTAGGAGGCAGTTATGAGTTAAAAATAAAAGGGTACACTGAAGGGTGTATCCTTTTTTGTTTTATGCAAACCCATGATCCGTGGATCCTTACATATCAGGTTTTATTATTCAATGTAATCGATTTTGACAACTATCACTCGAATGTTTTGGTCGTCAGTGTCGTTGGCAATTTTGGCTATGTGCCAGTCTTCGGGGAAGAAGAGGAAGAATTTGTCGGGAGTGGAGTCGTAGAAGCGAGCTTTTGAGGCATCATAGTCGTAGTGAATCACGTCAGGTCGGTATTCACAGTTAGGAGTGGATGTCTCATGATCGATAATTCCAAATCTTTCGATACCTTTCACTGCATATTGGAAGTCGATTTTCTGACGGTGGCTTTCTGTGCCGCTCTTTTCAAGAGGACGATTCTGGCTGTCTTCGACACTTACGACAAGAGTCGTGCCTTCGATAGGATGTTTCCCGGCGGGTATTGCGAGCAAGTCGGTCTCTTCAAGCCATTTGAACATGGCGTTCCACTGCTCTTTATTTTTTGAGTACTGCTCATAGAAATCGACAGAATTAACGGATTCGTGGGGATCAGCTTTCTCAAAACCGTTTCTCCAAGCCCCGGATTCTACCCAGGCGCTGCATTGCTCTACTTTTGCCGCATCGTCGCATTGACGAGTGTAGATACCGTCTGCCATAGCTATGGAAGGAGATGATAAGAGAAGGAGAGATAGAAATAATGTCTTTAGTCTCATGATAAAATTTTTATCAAGTTGTTAGCCCGGTCGTGGAGGCCGGGCTGGTATTTTTGTGGAATAAGTTAGTTATTTTAGGGAGAGGCCGTCACGAAAAGCGTTGCCAACGCGTGAGCCGAGGCGGATGTAGCCGTAGTGGATTGGATCGAAGGTTATGAGATCCATTTTCTCTACGTCTGGACGACCGTCTTCGGCAAGGTATTTCTCATCGCAATTGATGTTGAGAATTTCGGCAATCATATAGAATCCTGTCTCTGATTCAAAGAGTTTTTCTTTAATGCGACATTCCATCGTCATCGGGAAGCAGTCAAAAACTGGAGCGTCGACTGTCTGAGCCTTTGAAGAATTCCAACCGGTCTTTGCCATTTTCTCCGGATCTTTGCGTCCGCTTACGACACCCACAAAGTCTGATGCAACAAGGGTATCAACTGTGGCGAATGCAACCGTCAACTCTCCATTTCGGTTAAGATTGTCGGTAGTAGCGTGTGAACCGAGTGAGATGAATATTTCGTGGGCATCCCATTGTCCGCCCCATGCGGCGTTCATTGCATTAGGAGTGCCATCGGCATTGTATGTCCCGATGATGAGTACTGGTTGTGGAAGCAGCCATGCTGCAGGTTTGAATGTTTTCATATAAGTTTATGTTATTCAAGTTTCGCAAGTAAAGTAATCGTAAAAAAATAAATTGGTTAAGAATGTACAGGGCTTTTCATAACCTTCTTAACCCCATTAACCCTATTAACCTTCAACTTGAGCCTGCGAAAGTTGAGTTATGTTATCCTTCGGTGTGGAAGCTGGTAAATTTGCCGATTTCTTGTGAGGGAATTTCGGATTGGGCAGCGTTGATTGCTTTGATCAGGAATGCCATGTTTCTGCCGAGGTTGCGCATGGTCTGAAGTCCTTCAAGATCTGCTTCTACATCTTCAGCTTTGAAACCGTGGACTTCGTTCCAATAAGTGCTGGAGACAACTGGCATGGAGCATATTGTGAAATACTTGTTGATTTCGTCAAAGGCTGAGGTGGATCCGGCACGCCGTGAGGATACTACTGCTGCTCCAACTTTCATTGTCTTGCTGAATACTCCTGAAGTGCTGTAGAAAAGTCGATCCATGAAGGCAAGAAGTTGACCGTTGGCGCCTGCATAATAGACAGGGCTTCCTACGAGAAGACCATCGGCTTCAGCAAATTTCGGAGCCGTCTCATTCACCATATCGTTGAAGACACATCGGCCGTGTTCACGACAGAAACTGCATCCTATGCATCCACGTATGTCTTTTGTTCCGATGTTGACGCGTTCTGTTTCTATGCCACAATTGTTAAGTGTCTCTTCTACTTCGCGGAGTGCGCGGTCAGTGCAGCCTTTCGGATGGGGACTGCCGTTGATAACAAGTACTTTCATATAGTCGTTTCTATAAATATTAGATTCTTTACTATATTAACATTCTGCAGAAACTTATTGTTTACTCTACTTTCGCCTGCGAAAGTTGAGTAACATAATTATAACCTCATTAACCCTAATAATCCCTTTAACCTTCAACTTTTGCTTGCAAAAGTTGAGTTATTTTGCTTTCAGGTAGAGTGAGCGTAGGAAAGGTGTGAGTTCTTCGGCCATCCGTTCGGCTTGGGCTGCCGATGGATGGTAGTCGGCTCCATATCCGAGTTCTCCGGTCTGAGGCGACATGTCGAAGCGGTAAGTTTTGGGATCTTCTGAAGCAAGTTTGTCAAGGACTTCCTTTACGTCTGTGAGGGCTTTGCCGTTGAGCATAGCACCAGTAAGAAGGACTATCTTTGCATTTGGATGAAGCTCTCGGAGATAGTTTAGAAAGTCGCGGTAACGCTGCTCGTAAAGGGAGATATCGTATCTGTTTTCCGAAGTGTCATTTGTGCCGAGGTTGATGCAGATTATGTCCGGATGGAATTGAGAGTGATCCCATTTATGGTCGTAGTTGTAGAGCATCGTGTAGTCGTATTCGAGAGGCAATGTCTTGGTGTCTCCTCCTTTTCGTCCTCCATAATTTCGGTAGATACCAATGCCGGAACGTGCCACTACATTGACGTCAGCATTTAGAGCCTTTGCGGTCTGATAGGCGTATGATTTTGTGTGATTCTCTGTGTCGTAAGAGAAACCTATTTTGGGATCGTCCACTTCAATTCCGTATCCGCAAGTGATTGAATTTCCGATAAACTCTATTTTCAGTTCAGGCTTTGGATCGGGAGTCAAAAGTTTGCCATTGATGGTAAAGGAACGGAAACTTGGGTTAAATTCAAAACCTTCAATAGCATACGTAACCCTTACGTTGTGGATAGAATCCTTGAGGTTTTCAGCAAGCGTAAGGATAGAGTCCGTTGGTGAATACATTACCATTTTCGGTTCTTGATTGTCTATTTCCACAACAAATTTGCCGCTACCAGGAGAAGTTTCCATGCTTATGCCTGTTCCTTTGAATTTCAGTAAAGCGGACGTACCGGGATAGTTGAAATTGCCATGTCCGTTTTCGTCCCAGTATATGCGCCCCATATAATTTATATGGGGGTCGTTTGCAGGGATTATCTTTTCAGAATCCTTTTGGGAGCAAGAGAAAAAGGTAGATGAGAAGATAAAGGAAAGAAATAACGTAGATATAGTTTTTAGACTTTTCATGATTTATAAAAAATTCTGAATATTTTTAGAAGGATTGTCGTTTCGTCGCGAAGCCTAACCTTTTAACCAGCGAAGCGTTAACCTTTTAACCTTCAACTTGAGCTTGCGAAAGTTGAGTTAAAATAGTACTGCCCCATATTTTTGGTGATGTTGCCGTATTGGGCGCTGTGGGTGGGGCATACATGATAGCAGGCGCAGCAACTTGTGCAGTCGTTTCCCCACTTTGGATGGCCATCCGCCATTGCGATATTCCCGACCGGACATGCTTTGGCACATTTGCCACAACCAATGCACGCATCAGTCCAATGCCATTTTTTCGTATTCACTCCCCATTTTTTGAAAAGTGGATATACGATGGAAGTTTTAAGTCTGGGAAGAGGACCGAGGTGGACATCGTTTTCTTCTGCGTTCGAATTGACTTTCTCAGCTATATGTTCGATCCTTCCTACAGCATCTTTCAATTTTTTCTCTTCAACATCTTTGGGGTCTGTTCCGAATCCGGGCAAGAGGACATACACGTTAGGCATAATCAGACTCCAAGAGGCAGAAAGCCGTATCCCTTTTCTTGATAACGTCTTTCTGAGCATTTCGACTGCCATTCCGGTTTCATCGCCACAGGTTGCCAAGCACCAAATATATGTGGAATAAGAATTGACATCAGCAACCAATTCTTCCGGAAGACGTTCAATGAAGTCAATCACTATGGGAGGTACACCCCATGCATAAACCGGGAAGACGAAACCAATAGATTTATACTTTTTAGGCTCAAATGCTTGGGTATAAGGATCAATATCAGGAATAAACCTGACCTCCTCTTCCGTCAACGAGCCAAGCCGCATGGCAGCATATCGGGAATTATGTGTCCCTGAAAAATAATATATCATA
>CAZWJO010000135.1:0-8405 GCA_964634905.1 uncultured Sangeribacter sp. | reverse complement strand
GATTGGAAAACCTTATTGGGGCCAAGGTCTCGTGCCTGAGGCCGTCAAAGCTATTCTATCGAGGTGTTTCAATGAATTAGAACTTGAAACCGTGTGGTGCGGACATTACGGGGGAAATCTTAAATCGAAGCGAGTCTGCGAAAAGTGTGGATTCAGATTTCATCATACCAACCACGACATTGTCTCACCACTCGGAGATAAACGCACCGAACATTTTTACAAAATGAACAAAGAAGATTATTATGCCATATATATCGATTGAAAGCGGAAAACTAACTGCTGAACAAAAGAAAGAACTCATTGAACGTCTTACAGCGACAGCTTCCGAGATAACCAATATACCGGAACAGTTCTTTATGGTTACAATCAAAGAAGTGCCTGACGAGAATTTCGGAATCGGAGGAAAATCTATTGATGAAATAAAACGTAATTACAAGCCATGAAAAATATTCTTGATATAAGCAGTCGTAATGAATTTCGGGAATGGCTTACCGAGCATAGTGCCACCGAAAAGGAGTGCTGGGTAGCAGTTAAAAGAGGGAAAACTCCGCCTACGGATGCCCTATGGTATCTCGATGCGGTGGAAGAGGCTCTATGCTTTGGTTGGATCGATTCTACACTGAAGAACGTTGATGGTGTCTCTCTTCAGCGATTCGGACCCCGATCAAAGTCCGGAAGATGGACGGAACTGAACAAAGAGCGTTGTCGCCGGCTTGAGAAACTTGGGCTTATGACCGATAATGGACGCAAAGCATGTCCTGACCTTGATGCAGAATTTGTCATTGATTCGGAAATCGTTGAGGTCTTTAGCAATAATCCGACCGCATGGCAAAATTTTAAATCCTATCCACTCCTATATCAACGAGTGCGAATTGACAATATCCAACGAGTGAAAGCAGCTCCTGATTTATTTCGGAGCCGGCTAAATAAATTGATTGAAGCGAGTGCGAATGGGGAAATGATTGGCGATTGGCATGATTACGGACGTCTACTTGATTATTAACTATCTCAGATATGCGAAGTGATTACCCTGATATAATTGGGAAGATAGTAAGCGGAAAAATAGACCGTCCGCTTGGTAGCTCTCATCCTCGTTACTCAAATTTGATGTATCCAATTAATTATGGATATATCGATGATGTGTATGCAGAAGATGGAGAGAAGCAGGATGTCTATTTATTGGGCATAGACATTCCGGTGAATGAATTTACGGGTCGCGTCATAGCCGTATATCGTAGAATCGACGATGTGGAAGATAAATGGATAGTGTCTTATGATGGTAAAGATTTGTCAGATGTCCAAATTAAGAAACTAATACATTTTCAGGAACAGTATTTTCGAGGAGAATTGCTGCGATAAAAATTGATAATTAGCAGTTTTATAGAATATTGTATCTTAAAGATAATTTTTAACAACACAATAAAATATCCATATTATACCCAGATGTAACGGATAGAGGGCGTAGAAGCTGTATTTGGCTACAGTTATTAGGGTCAACAAAATGTCATCACCAGATTCAGTTTTTCATCCCTCGAAGCCTTCATCACATTGATACCTGACGTTGTGACTGAGGCATATCGGTTGAATATATCAAATAAGTATAAATCATTTTGTCTTCAAGTTGATAATGGCTTGGCTCTAAATCACCGCTTCTCTTATTCCATTTTTACTGCATGTTGGTAGTAAAAATGGAATATAAAGCATAGGGTATTGTATTGCTATGGATTGTGATTCTGCTAAAATAAATGACGGTGATTATATAAACGGAGAGATTGGACTGGCCGCAAACCTGAAATGCTTGACGGAAAATTCCAACTATAATTACAATAAGTGAAAGAAATAATATTATTTGTTTCACATAAATGTGAAATATTTGGTTTATCTTGGCGTTATAATAGAAAACAAGGCATTATGAGTGAAGTTGAGCAGATGGCAGTGTGATAATTACAGAAAGTGAGATAGAAACAGACAAAACTTTTGAGTTATGAAAAGGGCTAAAACATCTTTACGTGAGCTTCTTGGTGAGATAAAGCCTGAGGAGAGAGCTGAGGCCCGGCTTTCGTTTCAGATTTCCAACCGTCTTGACTCTCTAATGCAAGAAAAAGGACTATCTAAGAAACAACTTGCCGATGCAATAGGCAAGCGTCCAAGCGAGATAACAAGATGGCTGAGTGGAGAGCATAACTTCACTATCTCCACACTTGCCATGCTCTCGACTTTCTTCGACCAACCTATTATAACTGTTGGATAATGAATTTGAAACTCACTTCAATATTATGTCTATTGCTGTTTGTAGGATGTAAGAATGTCTCTACGGGAAGAGAGGAATTGGCAAAGGCTGAAATACTTCTTGAGAATACCCTAGACAGTGCATTGCTGATTCTTGACGACATCCGCAATAGGAATGATTTGTCAGATGATATTAAAGCATCTTCCACTTTATTAACGGCTAAGGCGAAGCTTCGTAAAGGAGAGTCTTTCCTAACTGTTGAGGATTTCGATGAGGCTTTGAATTATTTTGAGGAAAAAGGGGATTCGGTTGCATTGCTCGACATTTATCAACTTGCAGCAATTAAGATGCGTTGGATTGGCAATCAGGATTCAACTTCTATATATCTTGATAAAGCCATTAGTATTGCATCGGAAACGACGAGTCCCACAAAGTCTGAACTCTATATTGAGCTATCCAACCTGTATGCAATGCCATCTTTGAAAAAGGATTACGCGAAAGCAATATCTTACGCCAAAGAAGCTGAGAAAACTTCACAAACGAATGAGGAACGGGCGAGAGCATTACATGACATCGGTCTTTTTTATTCTTACATCGGTCACAATGACTCTGCAGCTATTTATATGGAAAGAGCATTGGCAGAAACCAACCCTGACAATCCTCTCTTTACGACATATTCCCTCAATTACGCCAGCCTTCCCACAGCAGATTTGAGATCAAGGGTGGCTAATCTCAACCGTATTAAAACCAAAAGCCTCGGAAAACTTATAACCTTGGGATTTCTATATCTGAATAATTCCAAAGTGGATTCAGCCAAACACTATTCGGAGGCATCAAAAAATATGTATAACGAGAATCCTGCGCGTTATTCAATAAATACCTTCAATAATCTCAGGCTATTAGAACAGAGTATAGGATTGCTTCGCAAAGGAATTCTTCTACCTTACGAAGGCACTGTCACTAATGATTCAATCAGTGAGCTGACGGCTGTTCAAAGGAAAATATCGGAGGAAAGACGGGATTACAACAATCGACTCCAGATACAGCTGCTCCAAGCTAAATCTCGCAGACAATCTCTAATAAGTATCGGATTAGGGGTAATCTTATGTCTGATCATAGGATTCGGAATTTATGTTTGGGTTTCTAAACGAAAAATACTGAAACTAAAACGCCAGCTCGACAATGTAAAGGTTGAGCAAATCGTTGTTGAAGCCAACGAAGAAGAAAAAGACACATCACATGATCTGGTGCGCCGTAGAATGGAATTATGTATAGAACAGTTCAGGGAATCAAAGCTGCAAGCGAATTTCGACAAGATTACAATGGAATTTCGAAAAACAGGGAATTATCCATCTGTTAAGGAACGCGAGACACTGCAGAAAAGGCTGATCGGGTGTTTTGCCGATTTCATTGTCGATTTGAAGATGACTGGGGTAAAATTGAATATGGACGATATCGTGACGTGCATTCTGTCGTGCCTCAGGGAATCGAACGCAACCATCGCCGCTTGTCTTGGAGCGACCGACACTGCAATAAGGACCCGAAAATCTCGCCTGCGAGCAAAACTACCTGCTGAAATGCTTGATTTGCTTGATCTTTGAGTTAAACTAATGAGCTATTGGTTATTGCATTCATAAATGAAACATTACTGAAACGCCATTCAGAATGTGAAACGATAGTGAAACGCCATTTTCTTGGTCTTCCTATCAGTACTTCATACCTTTGCATCAAAATTGACAAATGGTATGAAACATCTAATTTTTACATTAATTCTTGCGTCTGCAACTCTTGTTCAGTCACAGGCTCAGACCAACAACAACACAACTGCAAATGATTCTATATTCTCAGTTGAACTCGGAGATGTCGTAGTGACAGCCACTCGAAACATACAACGCTTAAGCAAGGGAGGCCTTATAACTGACATAAATGGTACTTCTCTTAGTGAATTAGGCACATGCACAGATGTCCTCTCCCAACTTCCCGGTGTCATTTCAAATGAAGGGAATCTTGAAGTGTTAGGACGTGGCACGCCCCAGATTTATATAAACGGGCGCAAACTCGTTGATAAATCTGAACTTGACCGACTTTCTTCAAAAGAAATACAGAATGTTGAGGTCGTCTTTAATCCTGGAGCTAAGTATGGAGCTGAAACAAAAGCCGTCATTCTTATCAAGACAATAAAGAAACAAGGGGATGGACTGAGTGGGTCTTTATCAGCGACTGGGAGGCTGGGGCATTATTTCTCCCAATCCTACAATCTGTTTCTTATAGTTCACGCACTAAGTAAATGTGCATTTTTGAATGATTGAAAATTAAGTGTCAACAAGGAACTGAGAGCGGATATATGATTATAGAAATCATCTTCGAAAAAATACCTCAAGGCTTCATGGAAGCTCGCAGGGGAAGCAAAATGCTTACCTGCCAGCACATGCCGTCTTGTATATTTCCAGAGCCTCTCGATAATATTGAGATTTGGAGAGTATGGAGGAAGGAAGATGAGATCGATGTTAAGTTCGGCGGCCTTTTCCTTTACTGCGTTGCAATGTTGGTAACGTGCGTTGTCGAGCACAATGGAAACGGGGATTTCTCCGGAGGCGTTCCTGACCTTGACAAGGAATTCCCTGACCTGCTCCGCATCTACGTAGACCATGGAATGGGATTCGATGAAGTCAAAGGAGAACGGATCTATACATCCCAGGACATTGAACCTGTTGCGGCCTGCTCCACTGCGCAGGTAAAGCGGCTCCTTGCACCATACATGGCAGAGAAAAGCTTCAAGGGTGAAATGTGGCGCATCCATGAAGAAAAGTTTCCGTTTCCCTTCTTTTGCTTCCTCCATAACCGGTTGCATGTCCTTGATCCACTCGGTCTGCTTATCTGCGTCCGCTTTCCCGGGGATGGGCTGGAGTTTACGGAACCCGTAACCCAGTTTATGGAACAACTGACGTGCGTAACTGACACAGATTTTTACACCACACGTTTTTTCGATGATGTGCATTGCCTCGGAGGAACATTTTGGGATAGCCTTTTCAAGAGCTGCATCTATCTCGTTCAGATGGGGAGCAATTTTTCCCGGACGGCCCGTCGGTGGCTTGATTTCCAGAACCGAGTCAATACCTTCATTGTTATATTTATGAATCAGATCTCTTACGAAATTGCGGCAGCATCCGGTCATTTTACCGATGCGTTTACAACCCAGAGAAGGTTCAGACATTTTGGCCAGCAAAGCGCGGCAGCGTTTTCGAATTATATTGGAGGTAGACTTCTCGGCTCTTTCTTTGAGCAGTGCGTAAGTCTCTTCAGAATATTTGACGGTAAGCAGTGTTGTGTATATAAGATTAAGATGGAACAAATTCTTATATATCAACGGCGTTTGCCGTCTTTTATTTCCTGTACTCATTTTGCACATTTACTTTTTGCTTTACCTATAATGGGGCCCAGTATGAAAGCTACACCATGGTCCCGATAATCGATGATTTCAGTCAACGGTTCGGGCTGGATGATTTTGTGGTGGTCGCAGATTCGGGGTTCATGATAAAGCGCAATATCGAGCTGTTGAGAAGCGGCGGATACAAATTCATTGTAGGCGCACGGATAAAGAAATATGGAGGGGATGAGAAAAAGTGGATGCTGTCTCTTCCTCATGAGGACGGTCTGTTTCATGAGAGGAGACTTCCAAATGGAGACAGGCTAATTGTCACTTACAGCTCCAAGCGGGCTTCCAAGGATGCTTACAACCGCACCAAGGGTGTTGAACGGCTGAAGAAGGCGTACGCCTCGGGGAAGATAACAAAAGACAAGATCAGCAAGCGTGGCTACAGCAAGTTCCTCCAGATTGACAACGATGTCTGCGTCTCCATTCGGGAGGATAAGATTCAGGAGGATGCACTGTGGGATGGCATGAAGGGATATATCACTAATACAGTCCTCCCTCCTGCAGAAGTGGTCGCCCAGTATCGTGGGCTATGGGTGGTGGAGAGGGCTTTCAGGGTATCAAAGGGGACCATTGAGACCAGACCAATCTTCCATTTTACCGAAAGGAGAATAGAGGCTCATGTGTGTCTGTGTTTCGTCGCATACAAAATCTACAAGGAGCTTGAACGAATCTTATCTTATCTAAAGCTCGGCATGAGTGTGGACACGGTGATTAAAATCGCCAAGACAATAACAACCATCAGTCTGAGGCTTCCAATTAACGAGAAACTCTTGACCAAGACGATGATGTTGACAAAGGAACAGCAGTCGCTGAAGCCCTTGTTTGACCACCTTGGCGTTTAGGATGACGCATTGACGAAGTCAGGAAAAAACTTGGGAAGGTAATTTTTTATTTGATTTGGGAAATTTATAGGGCGAATGTGGAAAATTTGGAAAGAATAACCGGCTCAGAAGAAATTTTTCTAAGCCGGTTGGAAATTTTCTCTCAAATATGGAAATCTCAGAAGCCTTTACCCTTCGTCCGCTCATACACCACCTCGATTTGTGCGTCCACGTCCTTGATGCGGAAATGAACAGCACAACCTTGCGGAATGGTGTCCGGAAATTTTTGTGCCAGTCTCTTCACAACCTCATCGACATTTGAAAATCCTATGTCTGTAATCTCGTTCAAAAGCTCCCCACGGAAATAGGCACGAGCATAGACAAGTTTCTTCGGCGACAGCCTGAACTGCCTGTCCTCTTCCTTCGGGAGATTGAGATCTCGCGCCGCTCCCTGTTTGCTCGGTGCGTTGGAAAAGAAGATAAACTCAATGACCTTTGCATTAAGCTCCCATGCCGGTGTGAAATCTGTCTTAATGTAGCCTCGTGTGACGTTGTAGCCTCCGCTGTGATTCATCGCGAAACCTACCTCGGAGATCGACGCGCCACAATCATTCTGGGCAATCGTCCCCCATGTATGCCGGAAGGTATAGACACAATACAACTTGTCGTCCGGAATATTCAGGAGTCTGCACACGTCCTTGATTCCGGCGTTGGCGTTGGCTCCAAAGCTGTCACTGTCTGCATATCGCTTGTGGAAGGAAAACAGGTAAGGGTCTTTATCGTCGGCTCTGTATTTGTCGAAGAGCGGCTGTATAATCGGCTCGACCCTCATTTCGATATAGGCTTTGTCGGCTCTGCTCTTGGTGGTCTTTGCTCGTCTGTAGGCAATGACTCCGTTCCGGTAGTCTGTTTTCTTCAGATGGAAGAGGTCAACGGTATTTATACCGGCGAGACACAACACCAGCAATGCCACGTCTCTTCCCAATTCTTCCTTCGGCCTTGACGATAAGGATTCAGGGAGGGCGACGGAAAAGAATTTTCGACAGTCCTCCGCGCTGATTGCTCTCTTCTGCGCCCGGTCTGCCTGTGGTATCTTGACCTTCGGCCACGGATTTGTCTTGATCCTCACAACTCCATTGTCGTAGTCGTTGTATTCCTTCACAGCCTCCCGGAATACCTGACGCATACAAACCGGGTACATCTCTTTTGCCCTTGCCGTCATTTCAAGCTGCTTGATCCAGAGATTGACCCATGTTGAGGTGAGCTGACTAAACATGACCCTCGTAGTACCAGCGTACCTCTCCAGATGTTGCAGAGCCAACTCGTAGTTCCGGGCGTTCCTGACCTGTCCCCGGTCTCTCATGCGGTCAATGTGGAGACGCGCATAGTCCGAGAAACATAAGTCCTCGTCCTCCATGGCGAGGAAGTCAACGACCTGCTTCACCGTCCACAGGCGAATGTCATGCCGGTTCAGTCTTTGGGTAAATTCCAAAATGCGACGTGCGCAATACTCGTTCACGAATGGGTCTCTGATCTCGCCGTTCTTGTCGAGCTGCTTATCGGTGACAAGTTTATCGGTCTTGATATATCCCGGCTTCCGGTTGTGGACACACCGGATATAGACCTGATAGAACCCGTCCTTGCGTTTTGTTCTTACGATTGCTTTAAAAACTGCCATAAGTATCTGATGATTATTTAGAAAACTTTGTAAACATTTTGTAAACTCTTTGTAAGCGCACCCTCTGAATTTTGTCCCGGATTTTGTAAGCAACCTCTACACATTCTGCATGATTATCTTGCAAACCTTGTAAAACCCTTAAAAATACTTTAGGCGATAACCCACATTTTAACAGTGAGTTATCGCCTAAATTAGCGATTATAAGGGATTTACTCTTAATCCTCGATTGCAGCCTGCGCC
>CAZWJO010000134.1:4622-8492 GCA_964634905.1 uncultured Sangeribacter sp. | reverse complement strand
CCGGAAAGAGAACTATGACATACTGCCACAAAAAAGTGGAGAGAAGACAGTTTCGAAAAGTAGCATGCAGTATCCATCTGCAAAACCCTTTCTAACTCTTATCTCCATGAAAATCAATGTATCATCAGGTACATGATGATTCCCATGTCATATCTCCTGAGGCTCAAACATGCCCAATATGCCATGTCTATCAAATATGTATTATATGCGTTGAGTATCAACGCTTTATCTTCGCCATCGTAAAGATAATGTCTCATTGTGCTTCAAAAACGCATTATGCATTATGCATTCGATAAAGAGTATCGACCCTTTCGGCCGGTGACATGATCTACAGTTCCGAACCCAGCATTCACCGCCCTATACTCTCCCCAGCAAAGGTGCTGAGACCCCACACTAAGCGCGCATCCGGACCATCAATCCGCTTGTGCGCTTATTTTTTGCCCCTTTTTCTCAAAATAAGGGGCACCCGTCCTCATTTTATGGTATTTTTGCGTTAAAGATTATTTTAATTTTTCCGCTCGTATTAATATATTATTTGGATATATTTGCTAATTTTGCATAAATAAAGGATTTTTTCCTAACTGGAAGATCTGAATAACTAATTTACCGGAATATAACATGGGTGTTGATATCTAATATAATCAAGTAATAAAATATGTCGAAGGCGCAGTTGAAGAAGTATATTCAGGGGTTGGATCGGGAGCATTTGGAGGAATTTGTGCTGGATATCTATTCGGATGTGAAGCCGGCTAAGGAGTATCTGGATTTCTTTCTGAATCCGGATGTGGATAAGATTGTACAAAAGACGGAGATTGCTCTCTACTCCAAAATTTATAAACGGGATGGAAGCCCTAATATGCGGTTGAAATTCACTAAGATCAACGATATAATGAAGGATTTCACCACTAAGGTGCGTGATCCTCATGTTGTGGCTGATATGATGGTGTATCTGCTGACGCTTCTTTGTCAATATGGGTCGAGGTATACTCATACAGAATCATTTGTGAGATCGCTGGTTGCTAATTTCGGCCGTTTTTCGAAATGGTTGGTTAGCAATGGACTGGAAAATGAATATCGGGAGAAGATGGATGATTTGATTAGCAAAACCACAAATATCGGGTGGGATTGCACAAGCTGGGTTTATAGTACAATTGATGACGCATTTTGATGATATTAGATTTCTCGCAGAGGTAGCAGGGGTGCGGGGATCGCAGAGGGGTTCTTGCAGGGTGACAATCAATGATTAACAACAAGCTTCGCAACTCAGTTTTATACAGGATGCAAAGAGGGCAAAGTCATAAATTGCGTTAAATATTTTGTAGTATGATAAAAAAGATTTAACTTTGTATTCAGAGTAAGTCTTGCTCAAAATTATTAAGATTTGAATATAAATTTTTAATAAGATATGGATATAAGTGCACAAATTATAAAAGAAATGGGAAGCATTGTCGATGACGAAAATGCTATGACTAAGCTTTTGGGGTATGTAAAAAAACTCGCAAAATCAGTCCATGCAAAACAATATGAAGAGGACATAACCATGAATATTGCAAATGGATTGAGACAAGTGAAACTTGCTAAGGAAGGAAAAATACAGCTTAATACTTTAGATAATCTTTTAGATGAATTGGACGATTAGAACTGTTCCGGATTTTGATAAGGAAGTTAAACGATTAGCTAAAAAATATAAGAGTCTTCGCTCTGATTTATTGCAATTCCAAAAAGAAATAAAAGATAATCCTTATATAGGCACTGAAATTTTACCTGGAGTCCGAAAAATCAGAATAGCGATTACTTCTAAAGGTAAGGGTAAATCAGGAGGAGCAAGAGTTATTTCATTCATAGCTGTCAACGATATTAGTATGGGGGATATAATCTTATTGTATATTTATGATAAGAGCGAAACTCCTAATATTCAAACAGAATATCTTAAACAACTCTTAAAAGACTTAGAATTAGGATAATCTGAAATTTACAAATTCTCTATTCAACAGTTATGAAGGTATTCACGAATCTCAATGAGTTGATTAAGCGGCTCTATGCGGAGCGGAAGCTGCTTCATGCGCTTTTTCAAGCCCGTTTGAGATTCGACTTCAGCTACGAGGAGGCCGTCGAATTGGTTGAGAACGAGAAGAATCTTCGATTGCTTATCGATTATGGCGTCATCAGGCAAGAGGGGGATCTTATTGAATTGGAAGAGACCTATCAGCATTTCTTTGAGGAAGTGCTCCGGCTCAATGAGGATATCACAAGTTCGACTGTTGAGGAAAACCTCCAGGCTCTCAAAGACAACATTGATTTCTATCTTAAGGAGCGAAATCATCCTGAGTCGCAAGGAAAGTATGTCCGCAGGATAATGCGTTCACTTCGGAATATCTCCACACAGGCATCAACCAAAACAATTGAGTTAAAGCGGGTGATCAACGACACTTTCCGCCAGGAACGTAACTACGAAATCAAACGCACAAAACTGGAGAATTATCTTGCTACCCTCGAGAGCATTTCATCACTTATACGGCAAACAGAACGCCTTCTCGACGAGCGGAGGGAAACAATGGAAGTGCTGACCACTGACGACCGCATCACTCGATTGATTCTCGACGTCAAAATCCAATTCAAGGATGTATTCCATTCTCTAATTGAATTGGAGCGCACCATACGTGACTATCTCAATCAGATTGATGCCCACAATCGCCTGGTGAAGCATATCCGTAAACTCAAGTACCTCAAGGATCAGCTTACCTGGGAGCGGACTACAAACGTCCGCGAAGTTCTTGACAAATGCAGTCATCAGCCTCTGGAAACCATCACTTATTATACTACCAAAGTATCCCTCTCTTTCCTTCGGAACTCCGATGATGCTATCGAAATTATCTCTGATGTAAGAAAGACCATATCACGTCTACGATCTCTGAAGAATACACCGACGGTTCCATTGAAGGAAAGTGACCTGAACACTGAATGTATTGTGGAGGAATTTGTTGATACAGATGCTATGGCTAATGCTTTCTTCGCATCTTCGCAAGACCTATATACGTTTGTGATAAATTATCCATACACCCAACCGCAACAGCGTGAGCGCAAAGTGGAATACTACTTGGAGATAGTTCAGAATCATTATCATAAGCTTCTCATTACTGGAGACTGGCGACAGGATGGGAATGTGGAATATCCTCTAATTTACAATTTGCCATGAAATACGAACAGCAAGTTTTCGATCGCCTGAGCAAAGGGGGATTCATTTCTTCCGACAGTGTGGATCCGACCACACGCCGCATATTCCTCGACCTCGATGATTGTCGGGATGAATATGCCGACTATTTCGCACGTATCGGATTTATTCTCGAAGAGGGAAACCAATATTACTATTTCTCTCGAAAGGAATCCAAAAGTTCTGTTGCAGATAAACTTAAAAAGTTCGGTCATTGGGTAGATGTACTGGATTTCCTCAAAGCCTGGGAACCATCGTTTGGTCCCGGTTTCGCATTCATGACAGCTGACCTCATCGTAAAGATTGATTCCGATATAGAGTTGCGCGACAAGGCTTCCTCCCTCTATGACAATAAAGCCCGTCATGATGAAATAGCGGAACGTCTTGTGGAGGAACTCTCACGACAAGGATTCATCGAAATTACAGATGATGTGTCGAGAAGGTATAAGGTGACTGCCGCATACCGGTATCTTGAAGATATGGTAAACCTCATAGCATTTAACGACGACGATGAGATCATTGACTAAAATCGTATTTATCAACAGCGCACATATCCGCTACGGCGAAGTGGCTTTGGATGGCAATGTCCATTTCACAGGTACTCAGGGCGTGGGAAAGACCACTCTTCTTCGTGCACTGCTATTCTTTTACAATGCCCG
>CAZWJO010000134.1:0-4522 GCA_964634905.1 uncultured Sangeribacter sp. | reverse complement strand
AGGGCGTGGGAAAGACCACTCTTCTTCGTGCACTGCTATTCTTTTACAATGCCCGGAAAGATAAGCTTGGCATTCGCAATCAGGGTCAACGCTCATTCGACGATTATTATGTGCCTACCCCCTCATCATATATCATCTATGAAGTATCACGTGGGGAAGACCAACCTCCTTTTTGCGTGATTCTCTTCCGTCGCCATAATAAGGCTGCTTTCCGTTTCGTTGATGCCGCATACGACAGAAGTTGGCTGATTGACGACCTCGGTGTAGTTGCCTCCGACCCCTTGACTATAAGACAAAGGATACAAAACCACGGAATCGACCAAAGTGGAATCATCGACCGCTATAATCAATATCTTGATATCCTTTACGGTAACCGGAGCGCAAGGATGTCGAAAGACCTGCTGAAATATTATCTGCTCAAGAGCCAGCAGTATCAGAATATTCCGCGCATTATCCAGAATGTGTTTCTTAATGAGCGTGTTGATGCCGGATTTATCAAAAATACTATCATCAGCAGCATCACCGGTGACGATGAAGAGACTGTCGTAGACCTGAATTTCTTCCGATCAAAATTGGTTAATTTCAGTGATGAACTGAAGGATATTTCGCTATGGACACATAAAAACAAGCAAGGAATAGTAGAAACACGTCGCGATGCCGACAAGATAATTGAAATTGCCCATAAAATATCTGCCGGAGAAATCTCAGTGCGGGAGCAATGCGGAATGCTTATCTACGCTCGAAATAAAGCGGAACGGGATATCCCGGTCCTGACAAGCAAAATTGAGAAGAAGAAGGCAATTATAGATGAATTGAGCCGAAAGATTAAAGCAACGGAGGCTAATTACGTTGAGGCACACGAAAAGCTCAGCAAAGAAATTGCAGTGCTTGACAATAAGCTGAAAGATGCCGCTAAGTTGAAGAAGGACTACCAGAAAATGGGTATTTCGGAAATGATAGTCCGAGTGGAGTCATTGCCGTCGTTGCGCCTTGCTTTGCAACAAAAACAGGAACTGCTCTCGCAATTAAACTCGGAATATCTTTCCATAGCCCAGAAGTATAAATCTCTCAGAGATAGATTGGATCTCGACTATCAGCAATACCGCCAGAATAGGACAGAGGAAATCAACAAGGCAAAAAAGGAAGTAATCGACAAGAAACTTGCCCGGATTGAAAATCAGAGTAAACTTCAGGATGAGGTCAATGAGAAATTCAGGATGCAGAAAGAAGATATTGACTCGAAATTGGGAGAATGTCGTGAACTGCGGCACGAGCAGGAACTGTTGCGTCTGGAAGCATCTAAATCGTCCCCATTCAAAGATGAATTGGAGGCTTGTAAAAGCAATCTGTCCAAATTAGAAAAAGATGAGAATTCTCTGAAGGAGGAGAAACTCCAAAAAGAAAAAGAGCTGGATTCGGTTAAAAACCACTTGGAATTGGAGTGCCAGAGAATTGAAAGCGAGTATGCCGCTCTGATTATGTCGCTGGAACACAAAATCAATGGTTTGACAGAGAAACTGAACTCAGAGCGCAAGCTGCTTGAGAAGTCGCAGGGTAGTTTCTGTGAATGGCTCGACCGAAATGTGGAGTATTGGGGTTCTACCATTGGCAAGATTGCAGATGAAAAAGATGTGCTTTATAGCCAAAATCTCAATCCAGTTCTGACATCAGAAAGCCCTGACTCCATATTTGGCGTCAGGATTGACCTGAATGAAATCGATAAAGAGGTTCGGACTCCGGCGATGATTGAAGAGGATGTCAATTCTATTGCAGCAGAAATTAAATCCGTAGCAAATGAAATCAATCGGCTAAGAGAGGAGATGAATAATCGCATCTCTGAAAATGGGAAGAGAAAACTTTCTGCCACCAAATCTTTGCAAGCCGAAATCGACGCTATTGCCCAAAAGATACAGATTTGTCGGCAGCAATCACGAAAAGAGAGTTTGCGGTTGGCAGAAATTGAAAGTGACGAAAAAGCGAAACTGAAAGAGATTGACGGAGTATACGAGGCAAAGATTAAAGATCTCACTCTATCAATTGAATCATACGTGGCTGAACTCAAGAAAATTGATGACCGTCGCAAAAGGGAATTGAATTCTATCATAAAAGCGACAAAAGAAGAGAATAAGAAAGATCAGGATCTACTCGACATTCAGGTGAAGAGCATTGAAGATGATATCAGTCAATTCAAAAATGAGACTGACAACAAAATCAGCCTGCTCAATAAAGATGAACAGGCTGAATTGGCAGATGCAGGTGCTGATACCGGCATGATCGAGAAGACAAAATATGAAATCACTGCTACGGAGAGAAAAATCAACGATATTGAAAAAGAAAAGGTACAAGTGACAGAATATCAATATGTCTGTAAGACGCTGCTTGACCATGTACCGCAATATCAGACCGACAAAAAGAAACTTGAAGATAAGGATGCATCGCTTAAGCATACATACGACGACCGCCGACAGAGACAAGAAGCGAAACGTAAGGAGGAGTCGATGGCTATGTCTGAACTTCAATCTTCATTGGATAAGGCCTCTGAATCGATAAGAAAAGCTGATGATTTCATTGCATCAGACTCATGTCCTGCTGAATTGAAAGCGACTCAGCAGATAGCAACTGATTTGGATTGCATAACTCTTGTGGAGTCTATAAAGGACCTTACAAGGGAAATTTATCGCAATACAGACTCGCTGAAAACTGCAATCAACGAATTCCGTCGTCGGTTCTCTGAGTGCAACACGTTTAAATTCCCTACGGAATTTGACACGACCGCCGACTATCGCAATTATGCCGATAATCTTGAAGATTTTGTAGTCAATGATAAGATAAAGGAATTCCAGCAGATGACGAGCAACATCTATCGGGATATTTTGTCGCGTGCTGCCACTGATTTTAATATTTTGTTGGGTAAGGAATCTGAGATACAAAAGATTGTCAGGGAAATAAACTATGATTTTTCTCGCAAGACCTTTGCCGGGGTAATCCGCAGTATAGAGCTTCGTCTCGACCGTAGCACGATGCCGATTATAATGCAACTTCAAAATATCACGGATTTCTGGAATGAGCATCAGTATGACATCGGGGAACTGAATCTTTTCTCAGGCGAAGAGCATGAGGATATCACCCGAGATTCAATAAAATATCTCAAGTCACTGACCGAAGCATTGAACCATGCACCAGAACTCAGTAAACTTCCTCTTGAACAGACCTTCTCTCTTAAATTCAAGATTGAGGAAAATGACAATTCAACGGGTTGGACAGAAAATATTAAGGCAGTCGGATCGGAAGGTACAGATACTCTAGTAAAGGCTATTATGAATATTCTCTTGATAAGTGTATTCAAAAAGCGAGCCGGTCAAGCCGGTGATTTCCGTCTGCATTGTATGATGGATGAGATCGGGCGTTTGGCCGATGAAAACATACAGGGCATCCTTAATTTTGCAAACGAGCGAGACATCTATATTGTAAACTCCTCGCCGAAATCGCATCGTCCTCTATCTTATCGCCGTCTCTACCTGCTTTCTAAAGACAAGGAGGCAAACACCATTGTGCAACCGATACTATCCACTCGAGAAACCATTGTGAACCAATGAAACTGACCCTGCGATTGATTGAAAACCTACGCAAGTTGGCAGCTGGAGAGGCCTTGGCGTATAGTGCCATTCCGAAATCCATAGCTGAGCCGCTTGTAAGGGAGGGTGTGTTGTCGGTAGAGTACCATCGAAGCCGACGGTTGTTGCACACTCCAAATGCTGAAGTATTGTTAGTAGCACTCTCACGCTATAACGAGTCATTAAAGGATCTTGACGTCGCTGAAAGGATGCTGACTGAAGATGGATCACGTGCTGCTCAAGCTGCCCAGACAGGCAATTCAAAGACATGGAGGGAACGCAGTTGTCCGGGCTTCTTGGTTAATTCATACGAGAGGGTGGAATGTTCACTTAATGGTTTGCCGTTTGTGGTTGAGCCTCCTGAAGGCAGTGCCGTGTATGTGTCGGATTGGGAATCGTTTGTTCCTCCTGAAGACACTCTTATAGTTGGGGTTGAGAATATGGAGAATTTCCTTCATATTCGCCGCCAAGAGGGATTCTTCCAGCAGTTTATGAAGCCCAACGAGAAATCAATTTTATTCGTGGCGAGATATGCCTTTTCTTCTGATTTAGGGAAATGGCTTAGAGGCATCAGCAACCGATATTTACATTTCGGAGACTTCGACTTAGCAGGAATTGACATTTTCTTGAATCAATTCAAGCCATACGTAGGCGACCGAGGCTCTTTCCTTATCCCATCAGACATAGAGCAACGACTTCGCAACGGATCTCGCCAAAGATATGATGATCAATATGAGAAGTATGCCGCTCTGACAACCTCAGATCCCACGCTTAACTACCTAATATCCCTCATCCACCGCTATCGCCGATCCTACGACCAAGAAGGATATATTGAGTAGCTCATAACGTTTTCTGGTTCTTTCCCACTTTTAGTGAAAATATTGTCGATAGCTTCGCATCCGCATCTA
>CAZWJO010000133.1:4482-8504 GCA_964634905.1 uncultured Sangeribacter sp. | reverse complement strand
TTGTCGATAAGGTTGAAGAGCCATTCAGCCTGCTTTATGTTAAGTTCGCGGAGAAGCTCAGCTATATCAGCCGGGTGCAGGTCGGCTATCTCATGGCGAACGCCGGCAGCGTCATCGCTGTCGGCCATATTTTCGATTCTCTCGATATCTTCTTCAGTGAAATCCTTCATAGAGGACAAAGATAGTCATTTTTTTTGAATAATCGAGATTTTTCTGATTATTTTTTTGGATATCTCTTATATCATATCTATAGAGATGATCACTACTCAGTGCCTCCAATCACTCTTTGCGCAGATTTTGTATGATTGCCACATATTCAAATACAACTTTTACTGTGCGGTCTGAGTCAACTTGATGGTGGGAGTCGTGCCTGTCCATGATTCATAGTGGATCTCATCCGGATTCCATTTATCTTTAGGCGCCGGATCCACAGCGGGATAACCTATCGGAACGACATTCAGAGGAAGGATATCGTCAGGGATATTTAGCATTTCTTTGAGTTGAGCCACTCGTTCCTTCATTGGATAGATGCCACACCATACTGCTCCAAGTCCGAGAGAATGAGCTGCAAGAAGCAAGTTCTCTGTCGCCGCAGAAGCATCTTCCACCCAATAGCCAACTCCATCACCCGGGAATGTCGCTTTCAAGTCACCGCAGACAACAATAGCCATTGGTGCTTTAGCCGCCATCTTCATAGTTTGGAAATTCTCAGAAATGGCATTAAGCGTGTTTTTGTCTTTTATCACAATGAATCGCCATGGCTGTTTGTTACCTGCCGAAGGGGCAGCCATCGCTGCACGGAGCATCTGCTCTACCTTCTCATCCTCGACAGGCTTTTCCTGATAGTCGCGGATGCTTGTGCGCGTAAGTATATTTTCCATAACCGAGGAGCTTGAATTGCCGGTGTCCTCTGATTTGCTTCCGTTGTCTCTGACAAGTTTGACCGACAATATCACCACGGCAACGGCCAAAAGAATGTTCAATAACTGTGACGTTTTCATTTTATATTTTTTATTTATCGGGGTTTTGGGTTATTTGGAAAAGACATCCTGTCGGACATACGAACCGGCAATATGGACGGTTGACTACGACTGACAATGCGACAAAGAGCACTGCGACGATCACGACACCGATAGCCGCCTGCTGGAAAATGAATGCGGTGAATAGTTCCCAGTTCATCCATTCAAACCATATTCCTGCGATCATCACAAAGATTAGTGCAAACCATAGACATTCCTGAAATTTAGTAAGCCCCTTTACAAGTTTGGGTGACATTTTCAATTTGAACTTGGTGGTCTTTCCCGCAAGTTCCTGAATTGAGCCTAACGGACACACCCAGGTGCAATAATGACTCTTCTTTCCGAAATAAGGATATACAAAGGCAATCACAAGCATTATAAGCACTACCAATGACTGACCGAGATTCGCTCCATTGGATAAATAGTTTACAAACACCTCGTAAGATAGGAAAGTGCCGCTCCAGAATCCCAACACTATTACATTTAGGGCAAGTTGGATATATCGGTAACGTTTGTCATGAATAAATATGGGAAGTATGGCTGCGCACAGAACTACGATAAGAACTGCAATGTTTCTGAAGCTGAAAACAAATCCTCCGCTATCCGAAGGAGTGCTCTTGATAGTCGTGGAATTATTCAGCCAATATGCAACTCCAGCCTTGACAGTGGCATTAACTGCCCTTGATGACAGCGTAGCTCCGGATATTCCGTCTACATCTTTGTCTGCAACCTCATTCACCGGAGTTCCAATCCACCGGGGAATCATCTCGCTGCGCACCTGACCGAAGAATTCTTCCGATTCAGCATTTTTCAGAGTCTTAATTTCGGAGATTTTATCATCTTTGACAGTTATTTCTAATGGAACCGGTCCACCATAGCCTTTTATGTTGTTGGCAATAGTTGTGGTAGTGATAGTCGTTACTCCATTAGCTGTGACAATGGCAGATTCTTCACTCTCGCTGCTGTCCGAGACAGATAAATCATGCCCGAAAATACTTCCGTTACGCTGGACAGCAACTGCAAGCAGAATCAAAAAGCAGGTTGCAAACCTCACCAGCATACGCAATCGTTGAAACCTCATATTTCTAATTTATATAGTTTTTAATGGAATATATAGTCACATTTTCTCTTAGCCTTCTCAATGGTTAAAGCCGTAAGATGAGAGCCCTAATCTAATATCTAATCTTATCCCAATCCCAATTATAGTCTGAGAGACCATAATAAATTTTAACGGTTGCATCTTCAGGCAATTTGCGGACTAAAATAGCGTATCGGGAGATCATGGCTTTATCATCTTCCTCATCATCGCCAATCCCTCCACTGACTCCCAAATTAATACTCCAATTATAAGTATTCTCAATCCTGTTTCGGTAATAACGATTTGTAACGCTTATTACATTATAGTCGTTGATTTGATATGCCAACAAAAGTGTGTTTTCTTTAAAATTGATTTTGTAATAGCTTCCGGTAAAACCAATAGGGTCATTAGGTAGTTCTTCAATTGAATTTACCACCATCTGCTTATTCAACCAAGGCTTTATCTTATCCTTAAATTCAGAATCAGACATACTGAATATCACATTGATAGGTAAAAATTCCTGCCGGATAGGTAAGTTGACTTGAGTTGGAGGCTCTTCATTATGGTTGCAAGCGGTGAGGCAGAAGCTCAGTGCAATAAGTAGCAGACTTAGATATCTCATATTTAAAGTTTTTTGCCATAATAACGATGAAACCGGCGGCATTATTGTCATTCCTTATGCTATGGGGGATAGAAATTGATAAATTCCGATCTGCCAATAATAATCCAATCAACAATATAATTTAATCGAGTCCACTCTAAAAGAGTGGACTCGTATTTCATATATTTGCTTTTACAGTCTCCATTGCCATATCAAGACGTTGGATACCGTTCTGATAATGATTGCCGGGCACCCACGTGAATTCCACTCTGACACCGGCTTCTTTTAAATCCTTCACAATCTCTTCGGTGTTCTCTCCTACAATATTGAATGCTTTCACGTTGGATTTTGGTTCCTGAAGTCCTAAAAGGAAAAATGCAAAACCTTTTTTATCAGTGAACTCCTGTTTCTTAAACCATTCCATGAACCCTTCATACCAGAACGACCCCGAAAGAGAAGCAATATTCTTAAAAAGAGAAGATTGCGGCCATTGCCATAGAGTGAAAAGTCCGGACATTGATACTCCGACAAGTGTTCTATCTACGTTCTTATCCATTCCCAAAACCTTTTCCAATTGTGGAATAACTGCAGTTTCAAGTTCCTTAAGGAATTCAGGCGACTCCCCCTTAAAATCTTCTGTCCCGGCAGGAACTCCCTTTGCTGGCCATGGACTGAACACATTTTGCCAGTCCATTCCCGTAATCACAACAATAGTAGTGCCATATTTTTTAGATGCCGGTTCAATCCAGTCAGATAGCACCTCCATTGGGTAAAGAATATATGTAATACGATCTTTTCTCAGCGGAGTACTGCATCGGCATTGTAATCCATTTATTTCAATTATCTGTGTCATAGTATTTCATCATATCCGGCATATCGGCAAATCCTAATGAGGCATAAACAGGTTTGCCCTCAGCCGTAGTTTCGAGATATATTTTATCACATCCCCGGGCTTTTGCCTCTTCAATAAGTCGGGTTACAATTTTGTGGGCTATGCCATGTTCGCGATAGTTCTCCCTGACATAAATATTCATCAAGTAAGCACACTTGCCTGATGTATTATCTGGAGAAGGCAGTTCTTCAGTAAAGCATACTGCTCCACAGCCACAAGGATTCCCATCATATTGAGCCTCGAAAGCCACATGGGTATGGTCAGCTACATGAGTTTCATAATACCGGCGATTAGCTTCAAGCAAATGCCCGTTAGCCTTTTCTCCGAATACATGCTCAATAACTTCCCCACGCCAACGCATCAGCGCCTCAATATCCTTTATTTCTAAGAGTTCAATCATCCTAAACTATTAACTATTAACTATTAACTATT
>CAZWJO010000133.1:0-4382 GCA_964634905.1 uncultured Sangeribacter sp. | reverse complement strand
ACTATTAACTATTCACTATTAACTATTCACTATTAACTATTCACTGATACTTCCCTTCCTTAAGCACTTTAGGAAGCGACTTCATATCGATTTTCCCTCTATGGGTCAGTGGAAGTTCGTTGACCTCAACGAAAAATTCAGGAACCATGAAATCTGTAAGTTTCGATTTAAGAAATTCGCGCACATCATGGAGTGAAAATCCTTTGCGAGGAACAATATATGCCACAAGATAATGCAGACCCCCTTCATCAAGAAATGCACGCACTATGCCACGCTCCACCTCCGGATAATCATTCAGCACATTCTCTACCTCCTCCGGCTCAACACGTTTGCCGAGAATCATCACCTGCTCATCGCGCCGGTGAAGGAAAGCCATATTGCCGTCCGGAAGGACATAACCCATATCACCACTACGGTAGAAATGTGTACCGTCAGGGAGAGTCACAAAGTTAGCCTGCTCGGGAGGATTACCGAGATAACCACGGTTGACACCCTCTCCAAAAATACAGATTTCGCCAATTTCACCTTTGGGAACTTCTTTCAGATTTTTATCAAGAATCTTCACCTCAACGCCTTTGATAGCCTTCCCAATTGAGAATGTACCGTCTTCAAGTGGCTCCGCATTGTCTACACGGAAATAATTTGAGCAGACACAAGTTTCCGATGGACCGTACGTGTTATAAATGCGAATTCCTTTGTTTCGTAAGTTTGTGATATAGCTTGCCCTAATCACATCACCACCACTTATGATAAGCTTAACAGATGAAGGAATCATATCCGGCTTCTTGTTCAAGTCTGCAATCAGATAAGGAAAACCATCTATGATAGTTACGTTATGGCGAGAGCAGAAATCCATCAGACCTTTAAGCGACCCGTTATGTACCTCGATTGTCGGTATTGCAAGGGTTGCTCCGTTGAGAAGGGTAGTGAAGACTTCCTCCACGAATATGTCGAATGAGCAGACGGAATACTGCAGCATTACATCCCCCGGACCTGTATGCATTTCAGCTTCAAATGCCTCGCAATAGTTCACTACGGAATGGTTTTCCTGAATCACTCCTTTAGGCTTTCCGGTAGTGCCGGAAGTGTAAAGAATATAAGCAATGCCATCAGGAGTACTACGGTCTTCATAATTTCGATCAGCTGGTCGCAAGTCTTCGCAATAGTCGTCTGTTATGACGAGCTTGACTCCAGCTGTCTTCATCATATAGTCAATACGGTCTTTAGGTAAGAAAGGCTCTGCGGGTACGTATGCAGCCCCACTTTTGAGCACAGCAAGCATAGCGGCTATTTGCTCGGCACCATGCTGCATCACAATGCCTACAAACTTAGGATTTTTATCATAGAATTTAGCGCAGATGGAATCAACCATTGCGTCTAATTCTGCAAATGTGAGAGTCCGACCATCTTCAATAACTGCCGGCAACTCCGGATACTTAAGGACCATATCCTTGAAGCGCGAGTATATCGTGTTTTTCATAGTTTGTTTTTTAGATTTAATAAGTATTTGTATAATACTAATTAGTAATTTTGATTTATTGAACATGAAATTGGAAGGATAAAGCCCTACTCGTATTCAGCTATAATATTAAAACAAACGTCACAATAGAAAGATTATTAAATCAGTGGCAAAACTGTCCACATTCCTTAATTGTGATATAAATTTCCACTTTTGTTATATTCAGATTCGGTATAATTATAATTACGAATGTATACCTGATTCAACGATTATTGGTCATACAGATGATGCTGTAGCATGTATAGCATATTCAGTAGGATTTAACAGCATTCCATATTTCAATCGCATTTTTCTTCGACAATGCGGTTGCTCTCCGTCTAAATATCGAAATCAATTATAATTAAGGCAAATCGGTCAAAACGACAGCTCGATGAGAAATCTCAAATATTGTGTGGATTGGAAATAATTATTATCTTTGCTGAGAAAATGATAAAAACCGTAAAAATAATTTCGATGAAAAGAATTCTTACAATCATTGGGCTAATGATTGCCCTAAGCGCTCAAGCACAGACACTTGAAAAAATGAACTGGTTCAACGAGCCGGCTAACTGGAACATTGAAGGAAAAACTCTCACCATGGATGTTACACCTCAAAGCGACTACTGGCGCATCTCACACTATGGCTTCACCGTTGACGATGCACCTTTCTATTGGGCTGAATATGGGGGAGAATTCGAGGCAAAAGTAAAAATCTCAGGCGACTACAAAGTGCGTTTTGATCAGGCAGGTCTTATGCTGCGTATTGACAATGAAAACTATATCAAGGCAGGCATTGAGTTTGTAGATGGCAAATACAATGTAAGTGCAGTTGTCACCCACCATACATCAGATTGGAGTGTCATTACACTCGATCGCCCTGTGCCTTACATCTGGATAAAGGCAGTTCGGAGGCTTGATGCAGTCGAAATTTTCTATTCTTTCGACGATAAGGAATATATAATGATGCGTAATGCTTGGATGCAAGACAATATTCCTATGAAAGTAGGCGTAATGGGAGCCTGCCCGGATGGCACCGGATTCACTGCCAAGTTTGAAAACTTCACCGTCAAGCACCTTCCTGACCAACGCCGACTCCAATGGCTGAAAAATAACGCTGAATGATGAGCTTAAGCTGAGTTTGCTATACTTAAAAAGAATATAACAGAAGAATATGACACGGAATTTATTTCTTTCGACATTACTTTCGTTGCCATTGGTAGCTTTTGCAACCCCTGAGACTGTAAGTTCACCGGATGGCGAAATTTAGCTCTTCTTTGAAATACAAGATGGCCGTCCGACTTATTGGGTAGATTTCAAGGGAAAGGAAGTGATTGCTCCATCCCGTCTTGGTTTCAGCCTATTCAGTGAAACAGGCAGGAACAGTTTTGAGCAACAAGGTAAAAAAGCCGGAGCCAGACTCGCTACACTATCACGAAGAAGTCAGTCACTTCCAAAACCAAACTTTCTCTAAAAGCGATTGCGGGAGGCGGCTATGCCATCTCGATAAAACCCCTATAATAATTTATCACACCATATAATGTAATTGAGTCCATTCTTTTTAGAGTGGACTCTAATATATCTAGTATTGAGTGATTGAGGTTTAAGGTTTTCTTTTTCCGACTGGAGGCTCCGTGAGAGTAATTTTGACTATGGTAGTTCTATCGAGACTACGGTCAATTGCTTCTTGAAAATGGTCCATGTACCCGGGCAGGAATCGTTCACACAATAGTCGTAACGCCTCAATCTTTTCTTGGCGGTCGGTAACAAATTCAGCTCGTCCGAGAGCAATTGCAGAGTTGAAATATTCTGTGAAATTATTCTTTTTTTCCTCATATTTTGGAGTGCATCTGCTCACTGCCGATAGGCTCACTATTGGATTGCATTTCAAGCAATCAATCTTTTCTCCTTCTGATGCACAATGAAAATAGAATGCGCGTTCATCTTTGCGCACCAAGTTTAGAGGCAACCCGTATGGAGTGCCATCAGGTCGGGCCATACTGACCGTAATATAAGGAGCCTTGTCAAACACTTCCAACGCCCATTCTGCGGGCATCTGCCGGTTGATCTTCCGCATCTGTCTCATAGCAATTGATTTATATAGTCTTCTACCACCACGGCATTGTTATGCAGTTCATCCTTGGAAGAGTATAGGAGGGTAATTTTCTGTTTCCCTTTAATTTCATTTACAAGGTTGGTCATTGCCGGATTATTACTCAATTCTTCCTTATACTTTGCCTTGAATTCCTCCCAGCGGTTGGTGGGATCGGCGTGAAACCATTCCCTCAACTCAGTTGATGGTGCTATTTCCTTATCCCACAAATCATAGTGAAATGTCTCATGGGATAATCCTCTTGGCCAAAGGCGATCAATGTAGATTCTGAAGCCATCATCGGGTGAGGCCTGATCGTAGGCTCTTTTTATTTCGAATATCTGTGTCATCCTGCAGTAAATTAATATTAGTATCAGTAAAACAAGGATTTAATCAAATTAGTTTATATGGGAATGACTTATATGCGATGCTTGGCATGTCTTACAAAATCAAATTCAATAATTAACCGGAAATCCGGGTTTGCTCTAAGAGGTCAAGGCGTGGCATCGGAGTTAGTCAAGCTGGCAGCCGACAAAATCCTTGCTGACGGCAATGAAATTGGTGCAACATGCTCCTACGCACTTGCATGGTTTCAGCGCCATCCTGAATATCCTGTTGTCTACTCCGGTCCAGCCGTTTGCCGCATTGACCGACGATAAATGGTATGAAATCTACGCCGTTGTAGGTGCGTCGCCCTTCTGAGTCAATGTATTCGTCCACTCCCAACATGCCATTGGAACCTCTTTCAGGCATGCCGCCTTCAGCGATGGCCTGCAATCGGGCTCTTCTTTCTCG
>CAZWJO010000132.1:0-8789 GCA_964634905.1 uncultured Sangeribacter sp. | reverse complement strand
AAAAACATGGGATTGTCATAGAACCCCATCCTGTGATAAGGATTATCCATTGTATTATCACCGGTGAAAATTCCACATCTCGACTTGTGGCACTATTAGTTTGTCATAATTATGTCAAGAGCGATTGAAGTTCATCTTGTAAGAGGCATTCCAAGCTGGAATCGCCTCAGAAAGATAAAAACGGCCGCTCGCTGATACCGCTCTTATCCAGAATCGGCAACCACTATCATTATTTCATTATTTTTTGAGTCGGTTTTGTCGTTTTCAAAAAAATTTTGTATATTTGCAAACTGAATAAATCGTAGCAGGAATACTTTATCGTGCTTGGATTTGATTCAGAAGGCGTGGCATACGGAGGTGTCATAATCAACTCCCAAATCAATAAGAATCTTCCCGGTTACATCAAGATGTACCACATGCCCATAAAACATTCGAAATATCCATTTTTGCGATATGATTCTTTTGTTGATTGCTTTCAGTTAAAAAGAGCATATCCTCAAAAATTCAATGAATGGAACTATCTGGGAGAGATTGATGAGTATGATATAGAGTTGATAATCGGAACAATCAAGGAGAGTCCGAGAGAGAGCCGACAGCATTTGGCTCAATTCGGCCTTTAATCAGTATAATTACAAGCGCCAAATGACAATATCGCTCACTTCTAGGAAGCCTACTACGGCGAATGGGATTCTGAAGAAGACTTTGCCCGTCACATAATCAACTAATGCTACGATCTTCAAAAGTCAATGGGCAAGCTCGCTGACTATTCCGAATATGAACGCGAAGGGCGTGAGCTTTTCATGTATGACTATGAGATGAGAGCTCATAACAACGTGTCTGGTAATATCTATTAGAGTGTGATTAAGCGTATCTCTTATCTCTGTATGAACATAATTGGATCGTGCGACATCTTCGATTGTAACGCATGTAAATCTTCTACAACTTTTGCGAACTATAAATGGCAAATACAACACACCATATAATTACTATCTCCTTGAGAAAAAAACACATGAATGAATTTGATAAGATAAGAAATGAGGGGCGGCTGGCGTATGAGTACATACGTGGCAGTCAGCTTTATGGGCTTAATACTCCTACGAGCGATATCGATACCGGAGGTGTGTATCTATGTACCCGGGAGGAACTTTATGGTATTTTTGGCTATAAGCCCCAAGTGTCTGACAGTCGCCATGACAATACTTGGTTTGAAATCGGAGAACTACTTCGCCTCCTTATGAAATCAAATCCAACGGTATTGGAGACATTGTTTGTGCCGGAGGATAAGATAATAGGCAAGGTACATCCATTGATGCAGCTGATTATAGATAACCGAGAAAAATTTATCACTAAACAATGCTTCAATCCATTCTTCGGATATGCGAAGTCTCAAATTGAGAAGGCTCGCGGACTGAATAAGAAGATTGTCAATCCAGTGGAAAAACGATTGTCTCCACTTGATTTCACTTATACCTTTCGAGGTCAAGGAAGCCAGTCTTTTGCCCAATGGCTTGATGATCGCGGCCTTCGTCAGAATTTTTGCGGTCTGACCAACGTGGCCAATATGCGCGACATGCATGCCGTCTACTATGATTTTGGTCAGCATGTGCAGGAGGTAGAGAATTGGAGTGAAGATGGACGGTTTATTAAGTTCGCAAGTCAGTATTTTGGACCTATAGAAAATGTTGAGGTCATCGCCAGACTAAAGGAAACACAACCGATTGGCTATAGAGGAGCTTTCTCAGAAGAAAAAGATGCCAATGAGCTGCGACTTTCCTCCATAGACAAGACAGCCGGGGATCCTATATGCTTCATCTCATACAATCAGGATGCATATTCGCAGCATTGCCGGAGCTATGCAGAATATCAAAGATGGGTGAAGGAGCGGAATCCGGAGCGTTATCGTGCCAATCTTGACAAGAACTATGACTCCAAGAACATGATGCACATGTTCCGGTTAATACACATGGCATCTGAGATTGCGGAAGGAAAGGGCATTATACTTAAGCGCACTTCCGACCGACAATTTCTGATGGATGTCCGCAACCATAAATATGAATATGATGAACTGATGGCAAAGTTGGAAGAAGACACTGCCAAGATGAACGATCTCATGGCTTGCTCCACCATCCCAGACAAAATTGACCCGGATTTTGTCAACTCCCTCATGATCGAGATTCGTGAACGACAATTTAAGGAGATTAAATAATTAACTCAACTTTCGCACAAGTTGAAGGTTAATGGTCCAAAATCTTATAAAGATGCTCCATTCCTTTACCGCTACACCGATGTCCGAAGTCATCCACAATCTTCAATCTTTCCTCCGGAAGCAGCGGCTTCAAAGTTCTGATATGCGCATCTCCTAACAGCTCATCAGCTGTTGAACAAAGCGCATTTAGCCTTCCCTTCTTAGCCTCTACTTCCTTCTCTATATCGTATTTGCCATAGCTCTCAAGCACATCTTGCGTCAACGTATATGTCTGCACTCCATCAAGCCGTTCACAGAAATAGGGGAGCTCTTGATTGACCCATTTCCCTAAAGTTGATTTCGGGTTTGTGCTGGGATTGACTACGACGAGCCTTGCATTCCCACTATCGCACATTATCGTCATCCATCCACCAAGCGATGTCCCGACGATTATTTCAGGTTTCTCTTCCGCGATGATCTCGTTCAATTTTGCCAAAGATGCATTCGGATCTGCATCAACCTCCGGGGCAATTACTCGATATTGTCCTTCAAAATACTTCTGCAGTTGCTCACGCTTAGATCCATTGGCGCCCGACCTAAACCCATGCACATACATCATAACTGGCAATTCATTCTTTTCCATATAAGTATTATTTTTTCCCTGGTAATCTTATATATTATCTTGCAAATTCATTTGCAAAGTTAATATAAAAATCCCAAATTTCAATAGCTCATACTGTCCAATTTGTCTTCTTTAACAGCGGCCTCTAAAATTATAAAAAATTAGAATTCGAGAAGCATTAATCAGTTAGTAATGCTCCAATTGTTTGATTTAAGTCCACTTACAATAGCTAATGGTCAATTTGTTCAAATGTGGGTGCATTATTTAGAAAACATGAATGCAGGTTTTTCTTCTATCCATTGTCTTAACGGCACATTATTCTCGGTTGCAAACTCGCAGCATATATTAAGCCATTGTTCATATAAGTCATCTCCACTAAGAAGGACAGGATTGAATTCTTTGATCATCTGGTAGAGCTCTTTTGTAGGGTGTGTGAGCATTGCTTTTATTTCGTCTGCATAGTCTACTATGATATTGAAGACTTGTGCCGCCGGATAATCCAAACGTTTGCCGTTGACATGAGTGATCTTACCCCCTGCAGAGTAAAGATCTCGTATATTCGGATTTACAACTTGATTGTATGAACAAAGCCAAAGGGTTGTGTTATTGTATTTTGTCTGGCTTCTGGCTGGATTCAATGCTTCAGGGAAAAGAATCATGCACTTTGCCTGTAGGTCTCGTTTTTTATGTAGTTCGAGTGAATTCCACAAGGTGATATTGAACGAACGTCCTTGGTCTATATTGTCGGAAGTGATCCACCAAGGCATTTCCTGCCGATTTTGTTTTTTCGCTCGTTCTCGATAATATTGTCTGACTTGAGCGATTGAATCGTCTGATTGTCTGAAATTATCGTATGTTGTCCCCATCTTTGAAAAGATGGTTTCTTCTTCCCCTAAATCCATATTGATCAAATAGCGCGGAGAATGCGTTACAGCAATATCATACAAGACATCCTGATAAGGGCGACATCTGAATTCTGGAATTTTCCCTCCAAGTTTTCCAAATAGCATGTAGATATCTTCAACATGTGCGACTCTTGTTGTCTCAACAATACTGCTCCCTGTTGAAGTCCATGAGTTTGAGTTAGTCTGTTTCACCTCTATGCCGAAGTATCTGTCGGCCACTATATCCGGGAATCTTTGACCTGATATTAGCTTTACCTCTTCAGGTCTGAATGGAGAATCCGTACATGCTAATTTTATTACATCAACAGAATAAAGTTCCAATTGAGATGTGGATATACCACGAAAACTGTCAGGATTAGAACTTGCATTGTCGTTCATTATCCTTTCTGTTCTTACCATCAAGTCAGCAAAGGCTTGATGGGCAAGAGTAATGTCTTTATTTCTAATGGCAATTATGTTATTTTCTTCTTTCATTGTTGATCAAAATAAAGTGGCCAAACTTCTTGAACTCGTCTTGCAATATTATAAGCAAGCATTGGCGGGACAGCATTTCCTATCACCTTATATGCTCCTGAAGGACTGACAGCATATCTTTTTGACCCATTTTTGTGGAACACAAATGGATAATCAGGTGGGAATGTCTGTATCAAAGCACACTCCCGAGGTGTCAATCTTCTTTCTTGCAAACCCTTATTCAATTCATCGACATTTCTTCCGCCATGTTCAGCACCCAAACGTCGAAACTCAATATTCCCGTGATGTTCCGACCGTATTGTGGGTCCTAATCCATCCATGTTTATCTCCGTCTGACCTTGGCTTCCATTACCAAGGTATTGGGCTCCGGAATAAAACTTTTGAGCCAAATCATCAGACTCTCCAGGCTCCGGCAACTCTCCTAAAACATCTCTGCATGTGACAGGAAGAGGCAGATGGGAATTCCCTGTATTATAATTATGAGTCGGAAGAGGATAAGGACTGTATTCATCCGGTATATTTCCTTGTTCTAAGGCAGCAATGGCTTCTGCTTTCAAAGCAGAACGCTTAATGCCAATGAATATCACACGTTCACGTGTCTCGGGGACTCCATAATTCCCTGCATGAAGCACTTTAGGATCAAGAACGATATAGTCATTTCCATTTGCAGTGGAGAAATCTCGCTGGATGATGTCTTTGACATCCCCCAGACTTACCAATCCTTTAACATTTTCAGCAATGAACATCTTTGGGCGTACAATGTCAATGACTTGCTTCATCCACATATATAGTTTTCCTCTTGTCTCTTCCGATGGTTCGTCACTGACTCTTTTCTCTCCATTGTGGGAAACAGAAGATTCAAATCCTCGTCTTTTTCCTGCCACGCTAAAATCTTGGCATGGGAAACCGCCGGTAACCACATCGATATTTTGAGGAAATACATTTTGCCTTTCTTTATGCAGCTTTACCAAATCAACTATGCTGTCGAGATGGAAGATTGATGGATTTATGTCGAAACGAGACATATAGTTAAGCCATGTCCATCTTGCCTCTTCTAAAATATCACAAGCAAAAACAGTCCTGAATACATTACGCTTGAGCATTACCCAGTTCTCATCAACATTGTGGTCGGTCCAATCCAGGTTTGTCACTGATTTCCGATGGCATATAAAGCCCCCTTCAAAACCTAAATCCATGCCACCACATCCGGAAAATAAGGATAATACTCGCAGTGTCCCCTCTTCATTTCGCTCTTCTTCGCCATTGTTGAAGAACAAATCCAATTGGGCATCGGCGACGATATCTGGTTGGTGTTCAAGTTCAATGTCCTTATATTTGATTACTCTTCTTCCCATTATAATCTACTGTCCTTGTTTAGATAACTCAACTTTTGCAAGTAGTTATTTATCTGAAGATTAACTGATTATAAATATAGAGTAAGGGCATGACTCCAAATTTTTATGCTTTTCTCATATATTAATAACCTTATTAATCTCAATAAATTTGTTAATCTTCAACTTGAACTTCCAAAAGCTGAGTTTTTACAGCATGCAAAATTAAATAAATTATGACAAACAAACGAATTTTTAGACAAAATTTCGCTCCAAATGCGTCATTAAGCGTATTTGGAAACTTACCATAGTGACATTACAGAAAGATTGGATTTGGAGATAAGATGGAAATATGCTATATTTGCGAGATAATACTGAAATTTATGGCGGAACGGATTAAAAATATCATAGTTGCTTTGTCTGCAATATCTACCATTTCTTTATATGGAGCAAATCAAAATATGCAGAATCAGAAGCCTTTTGAAGGAGCTGAATGGGTCACTGTTGAGGCTGACGCATTGCCAATTTATGCGGATTATCTATCTGTGTTCAGGCTCGGTTTCAATCTTGATTTGCCTAAGGGAAGTGAGGCATCTTTTCTGTTTGGTATGGACGATCCTCGGCTTATGGACCAGAATATGAATGTGTATGGGCTTAGGAATCAACCAGGAGAATCGTATACACGTCTTCAGATTGACGGAGATTCCATCAGACTTTACAGAAGCGGTTATAGTCCGAAGGATGATTCACAGATACCTTTGGCCTCTATGCCTGTGGATAATTTCAAGCATGTGAACGACAGTATTGAGATTGCTGTCAATTATGGGAATGTTGAGATTTTTGTCAATGGGAAGAGTGTCGGTCGTAAAGGCGTGAATCCCCTTGGCAATGGCGGGGATTATATCGCATTTCCCGTTTTAGGGAATATTGCAGTAGATATCCCTGATGGATCCAAGGCTGCGATTAGCAATATTGCGGTCAGTAACTTCCGTGATCCACGCAATGTTATAGCCAGAATAGATGGAAAGCATGCGGATAACCAATCGTTTGCTTTCCCTGTAAGGTCAATGCCTGAGATGCGATCGGTCATTGCGATTGATCCATCAAAGAAAGTAGAGAAGGTCACAGCCAATACTTCCGCTATGGGTATCTACGATCTATATTTGAATGGCAACAGAGTCAATGAAGAATATTTCCTTCCAGGCTCCACGCAATACAATAAGACCCATCTTTATCATACGTTTGACTTGACCGATTTCGTAGAGTCTGGTGACAACGAGTTACGAGTGCGGTTAGGCGAGGGATGGTGGAGCGGGCCCTCCACATTTATGGGTGAATATTGGAATTTTTTCGGAGACAGGCAGGCTTTCTTGGCTGATGTGACAGTGGAATATTCTGATGGATCAGTCGAACGCTTCCTTACTTCGCCCGACACATGGGAATATTCAGTGGATGGTCCGATTGTAGTAGGAAGTTTCTTCCAAGGGGAGATTTATGATGCACGAAAGAATAATTCAGCTAATTGGTCAAAGACTGTCGTTTTGCCATTGGACGAGACGCTTGCGCCGGTGGCTGGAGGATGGGACTATATGAACTTACGTCCATCGTTTGGCGACCGGGTTCTTGCGGCTGACACATTGACAGCCATTTCTATGTCGGAACCGCGCCCCGGAGTATATGTGTATGATATGGGTCAGAATTTTGCAGGAGTGCCTTATTTGATTTTTGATAAGCTTGAAGCAGGACAAGAAGTCAGGGTAAGACATGGAGAAGTGCTTTATCCCGACAAGCCACAGTATGCAGCAAATGTCGGGATGGTAATGACTGAAAATCTACGCGCTGCGATGTGTACTGACAAATATATAGCCTCCGGTAGAGGCAATGAGGAATTTTCACCACGTCATACGCTGCATGGGTATCGCTATTTAGAACTGACCGGATTGGATTCTCCTCTTCCACTTGAGGATGTGAGAAGTATACCGGTAAGTTCGGTAAATGGATTCAAGGCTCATTTCGAGTGTTCAGACTCGCTTATCAACAGGCTTTGGGAGAATGTCAAATGGTCTACACTAAGCAATTTCATCTCAATCCCAACGGATTGCCCACAACGCAATGAACGACTTGGTTGGATGGGAGATATATCTGTATTTTCTCCGACTGCCACTAAGATAGCTGATGTTGCGCCATTGTTAAGACAATATCTGCAATCGGTAAGAGACTGTCAGGCAGAGAATGGAAAGTTCCCTGATGTGGCTCCCACAGGTGTTGGATTCGGTGGTTTCCTATGGGGATCGGCAGGAATAACTGTGCTATGGGAGTATTACCGCCAATATAGAGATACGACGGTGCTTGCTGAGCATTATCCGGCGATGAAGAAATATATAGACTATATTCTCAGAGAGACCATTGAGCCTTCTACAGGAATTTTGGTACAAGACCGTGCCTGGGGTGATTTGGGTGATTGGCTGAGTCCGGAGTATGAGAAGAATGACAAGTCTCTTCTATGGGAGTGCTATTTGATATATGACCTTGGGATAATGAAGCAGGTTGCCCGGTTATTAGGCTTTAGCGATGATGTTGATAGATATGGGGAGTTGATGGAGGAGAGGAAGAAGTTTTTTGCTCAAACATATATTGACCCGGAGACTGAGAAAACCAGATGGTCGGCGTTTGATGCCGGGCGTATTGGTCAGGTTGTAGACACTCAAAGTTCATACGCATTGCCACTTGCCATGGGCATCTATGATTCATCTCGATTCCGCGAGAATTTTATCGCTTCGATAGAAAGGGAAAACAAGGCTGACGACGGCACTGTGTGTCCACCCTATTCATTGATGACCGGATTTATTGGAACAGCTTGGATATTGCCGGCATTGTCGGAGATAAACCGTGACGATGTGGCTTATAAGCTGCTGACATCCACCAATTATCCTTCATGGCTATATCCGGTCACGCAAGGAGCCACTACCGTTTGGGAGCGACTCAATTCCTACACGGACAAGGATGGTTTCGGAAGCAACAATAGTATGAATTCCTTCAACCATTATTCCTTCGGATCAGTCGCCGACTGGTTTCTTACACATTGCCTTGGAATAAAAGTTTCTCCAGATGGGGAGGTATCAGTGAATCCGACTCCAGACCCTACGGGTCGCATCAAGTATGCCAGAGGTTGGATCGATACCCCTGAAGGAAGAATTGAATCTTCATGGGGAAAAGCCAGTGAATAGTGAATAGTGAATAGTGAATAGTGAATAGTGAATAGTGAATAGTGA
>CAZWJO010000131.1:0-8908 GCA_964634905.1 uncultured Sangeribacter sp. | reverse complement strand
GACAACCCGACAACTCACAACTCAAATCATGATCGACTTCGGAATAAAAGACATAATTGATATTCTTATCGTAGGTGCTTTGCTCTTCTATATTTACAAGCTAATGAAGAGTTCAGGCACGATCAGCCTTTTCTACGGCGTGTTTCTCTTCATAGTAATATGGGTAGTTGCGGCTGAGATCTTTGATATGAAACTCACTGGTACGATTCTCGACAAATTTATGAGTATCGGCCTGATAGTGCTTGTAATCCTTTTTCAGGATCAGATTAAGCGCTTCTTGATAGATATAGGTTCGCACGGGCATCTTAGTCATTTAAAGCGGATTTTCCATCATAGTCCGAAAGATGCGAAGTCGTTCCATAGTCTTGTCATGGCAGTAGTATATGCATGCCAATCGATGTCGAAGTCTAAGACAGGAGCCCTTATTTGCGTCGAGCGTAAAGTCCCGTTGGGGGATTATGAAAAGACAGGCGACATAATTGATGCTAATATCAATACTCGGCTGATAGAGAATATCTTCTTCAAAAATTCTCCATTGCATGATGGAGCGATGATAATTGCCAGACATCGGATTATATCAGTCGGGTGTATACTTCCCGTGAGCCATGATATGCATCTTCCGAAGCATCTTGGGCTTCGGCACCGTGCTGCACTCGGTATGAGTCAGGCCACAGATGCGCTTTGCGTCGTTGTGAGCGAAGAGACAGGAAATATCTCCATTGCATTCGAAGGAGTCATGACTACAAACATTACGAGCTCCGATCTTGAGAAACAGCTCTCTAAGATTTTTGATTAGTATGCTTTTTTCTGGCGTGGGACGCATGCATTCTCACTTAAAAGTTACCTTTTGCTGACGTGGGACGCATGCGGAGCATGCTTACTACCTAAAGTCGGTTATGTAGGGAGCATGCTCCGCATGCGTCCAAGAGCCTCAAAAGGGTATCTATTTAGGTTGCTTCAGCCATTCTTTGGCTGTCAATTCCAGCTCCTCATACCATCTTTCGCCGAATCTTCTGATAAGCGGCTCTTTCAAAAATTCATATACCCGGATTCCATTTTTTCGTCCTAAGATTTCTGCACACTTACATATCTTCCAGCGGTGATAGTTCACTGCTGTCATTCCTCCATAATCCTTAAGTCGAATAGGGTAGAGGCTACAACTTATTGGTTTGAAAAATTCCGTTCGGCCTTCTCGTCTCAACTTCTCGAGCACGCATAGACATTTGCCGCCCGGGGCATAACAGGTGAAGATACAATCTTTCCCGTTTACGATGCTGGTCACAAGATCGCCTTCCTCATCAACGTAGGAAGCACCCTGTTCACGAGCTACCTCCTGGGCAGCCGGAAGAAGGTGGGGCAATATATCAGGTATTAAAGCATCAAGACGTTCTTTCTCTTCGGGGAGGAGGGGAGCACCGGCATCTCCTTCGACACAGCACTCTCCAAGACAGGTGTCAAGGTCGCACTCAAAGAATCGCTCCACTACGTCGAGGGAGACCAATGTGTCGTTTATTTGTATCATTTTAGTGTTTTTTTACTTGGATTTGGTTAGTTTTTGTCGGCGTGGGACGCATGCGGAGCATGCTCTATTACTTAGTCTGCTTTGGATGGAGTTGGCTTTTGCAGCGCGGGCGCTTCAAAAGGTTATGTCGCTAAGAAGGCGGTCGTATCGTCCCCCGATTGGGCGATACCATACTTGCACACGATATTCATTACGGGTCTCATGCTTATTGCCTTCTATTACACTCGGATCCGGTTTGCGGAGCCCTTTCCGGGGGATGGCCACATAGCGATAATTGTAGCTTCCTTGTTTCAATGGCATTTCCAATAGGTAAGCACCCTTATCATAGTCATAATGCATTCGTGTAGATTCATCGTAATTATATCCGGTAAATTCTCCTTCTACATATACGTCTGCATTTATCACTTCTGGTGCGTCAAGCTCGAAATGAACCGTAACATAATCGGCTCCAAGGTCGGAATCCGTTGAATTGTATTCCCTTACTAAGAAGCGACCTTGCTGAGTCTGGTCGTAACTGTATTCCTTTGACGCCCTTTCCTTGTCAGGAGTCAACCATACATGATAGTTCCGGCTCAAAAACCGCATGGAATCCACGTGCATGTCATTGTAGTTAGTACGGATTGACTCAAATCTCCGGAACTCATTCCCTGCATTGAAAATCAATTCAGGTTGATGGGAATAGACGATCTCTTTACCTTCTACTCGAGAAGGACTCGTAAGGGTAGTGGTGGTGTAAGGGGTATTATTCTGCGTTATGTCAACTCTTAATCGGGTATAAGGATCATCGATCGTCACATCTGTAGGCACTACTTTCAGTTCCAATTGTTGCCATTCCGTGTTAAGACCGCGGTCTGTTTGAGTAGTTATACCCCAGACTATATCAGCAGATTGTTCAGTTATTGAAAACCTTGCTTCTCCTAAAGTCTCATCAGGAGCGTTACGGTCGAATATCTGTATTATATAATTGCCAGAAAGCAATGGGTTCATATTTTCATTTGGCAACTCCAATCGGTAATTGACAAAGTGGACAAATGTATTGGAAGAGAAAGCCCAATCATCGAGGTCTGCAATGTTGAATCCATCGAGGTATTCTGATTCCAGAAGGCTTGAGGGTTTCCAGTCAGGACCGCAGTGAATAAGTCGGTATTGCAAGTCGCTGTAATCCTCGCTCCATTCATCAAATGTCAGGATTATCCGTTCGTCGCTGCCAAGGCGGATAGATGGAGCGGCCATAAAGTCGCCCTCCTTCATAACCTTCATAGTCCGAAACCTGTCGGCTTTAGCTGAAAAAGATAATATTGAAATTAAAATAATACTAAATAAAACTCTCACCATAAAAAATGTTTTTTATTAATTCCCCCTTTTGCGGACGCACGAGCCGTGCGTCCCTACTATTCCAGTCTTCTGGATTCCCATCGTCCTTGTAGGGACGCACGGCTCGTGCGTCCGATCGTAGAAGCTATGTGACTGAGCATCCAATATTATCAATACTCAAATTCAAAAGTCTTTACATTGTCGGAGGCCGGACCTACTCCAATTTCATAGATGCCTGCGATAGCTTCCATTTCTCCTGAGTCGGCATTGTAGAAGGCGAAAGCTTCCGGTCCGAGTTCAAAGTTTACGTCCTGTGATTCTCCTTTCTTCAAATGGATGCGTTTGAAAGCACGCAATGTCTTATTTAGAGATTTGTCAGCTTTGTTCTTAATATATACTTGAACCACTTCTTCACCGTCACGCTCGCCATTATTCTTAACATTGACTGTGAGATTTACAGGCTTACCATTTCCTCCGTTTGCTACAGGGTCAGAATAGTCAAAAGTTGTATAGCTGAGACCGTGACCGAATGCGTAGAGAGGTTTTTCAGTCATATAGCGGTATGTGCGGCCTTCCATATCATAGTCTTCGAAATCAGGAAGCTGGGCATCGCTGGCATAGAAAGTGACCGGAAGACGACCCGCAGGATTGTTAATGCCGAAAAGTGTTTCAGCTACTGCTTGGCCTCCCGCTTCACCCGGATACCAAGCTTGTAGCACAGCATCGCAAAGTTCGTCCTCCTGAGCAAGTCCCATTGCGCTACCCGAACAGTTTACGAAGACAATCTTCTTACCTTGGTCTTTGAGTTGCTTGATGAGTTGTCTCTGAACCTTAGGAAGTTCAATAGTGGTTCTGTCACCACCTTTGAAACCTTCTACGGTCACCGGCATTTCCTCTCCTTCGAGGGCAGCTGAGATTCCACCAACGAATACCACTACATCTGAATCACTACAATCGGTTTCGTATTCTACACTTTTACCAACATCAAATTTCAGAACTGCAATTCCCGGTCGGTCATTAACCCAGTCAATTTCGATGTCGTAGGTTTTTCCTTTTTCGGCTTGAATTGCGTATGCATAGTCGTTTGTCGGGTTTGAACCGTATGATTTTGCCACTTGTTCTCCATTTATTTTCAAGGCTTTCAATCCTCTGGAGGCTGTCATGTTGATGATATATTCTCCACTTTCCTCTGGAATAAATTGAGTGGAGAAGATAGCTGAGAAATTCTCAAGGTTGACGCCGGGAGCAAATACTGTCGCACCACCGGTGTTCTTATTGATTGGGAAATTGATGGTCTCTGTAGCAACGGGATTTCCTTCTTTCTTAGTATTGTTCCAGTAAGTAGCTGAGACGCCCATCTGTCCATTGCTTGAGAGCATATCGAAAGTTGATACTGTGTTGTTATTCTTCACATGGTCGCACCCTTTTAGATATTTGGTTTGAGGAGCAATGTTTTGGATTGCTTCAAGAGTGCTTACCGTGCGTGTCGGAAAACCGTTGTAGTTTCCCCAGTGCATCACTGTGTCAGTAGCATTAGGACCCATCACCATTATTTTCGTATCAGGTTTGAGCGGAAGAATACCATTGTTTTTCAACAGTGTCATAGACTTGCGGGCAGCTTCGAGAGCTAATTCCTTGTGGGCTGCACTGCATATATCTTTCTGTCCAAGGTTGTCCCATTCAGATTCTTCTCCAAAGAGTTCCCCGAGGCTGAGACGAGCTTCGAGCAGACGCATGAGGCTCTTGTCGATAGTTTCCTCAGAGATGAGCCCTTTATCGTATGCTTCACGAAGACCCATGTATGAAGAGCCACATTCCAAATCTGTGCCGGAGATCACTGCATCCGCACTCGCCTCGACTTCCGATGGGTGAGTGGCATGGGCATTTGGGCGATAGAAGTCACGGATAGCCCAGCAGTCGGACACTACGATATTGTCGTAACCCCATTTATTTCGGAGAATATCATGGAGCAGTCTTTTGTTGCTGCAACAGGGTTCGCCTTCTACTCGGTTGTAGGCGCACATCACTTGCCCAACATTGGCATCAACTAAAGTTTTGAAAGCCGGCAGATAAGTTTCCCAAAGATCACGAGGATCAATGTCGCGGGCATCGAAAGAGTGGCGGTTCCACTCCGGGCCGCTGTGCACGGCATAATGCTTAGCGCAAGCAATCGTCTTGATATGCTTTGAATCAGCCGGACCCTGCAGACCTTCCACGGCAGCTTTGCCAAGTTGGGAAGAAAGATAAGGATCCTCACCGTATGTTTCCTGACCTCGTCCCCATCTTGGGTCACGGAAGATATTGACGTTTGGAGTCCAGAAAGTGAGACCCTTGTATCTTGTCACATCCTGATCGCCAAGGGTATTGAATTTTGCGCGAGCCTCATCACTGATACAATTGAAGACATTGAAAAGCAACTCATCGTCGAAAGTAGCAGCCATACCTATAGCCTGAGGAAAGACAGTAGCAAAACCGGCACGGCCTACGCCGTGGAGAGCCTCATTCCACCAATTATATCTCTTGATACCAAGACGCTCTATGGCAGGACTGTCGTCCATCATCATGGAGATTTTTTCATCAAGAGTTAACTCCTTCAGTACTAAAGCAGCTCTCTCCTTATTGGAAAGGCTGGGGTCTTTGTAGCTTTGGGCGGAAGCTGAGATGGAGCTTCCCCAAATCCCCATAGCGATAGCAGCTAAGGCTGCGCATATAATATTTCGTTTCATAATCGGTGGTTTTGGAGTTAAAGCCTTTTAAAGCCTTTAAAGGCTTCTGGGGCATTAAGGACCTTAGGGACTTTAGGGTCTTTAAGGGTATTAAAGGCCTTAAGGTCGTTAAGGGCTTTAAAGCGTTTAGGGACAAATTAAACTAAAAAAGCCGGATCAAGACTAAGTCTTGTCCGGCGGCTTGTACACCCATGGGGAGTCGAACCCCAATCGATGGAACCGGAATCCATTATTCTATCCATTGAACTATGGGTGCCTTCATTTGCACTGCAAAGTTAATAAAAAATTTGCACTTGTGCAAATTTTTTTCGGATGCCAGAGTTCAGATGCCAGAGACCAGAGTCCAGAGTTCAGATGCCAGAGTCCTGAGTCCAGAGACCAGAGTCCAGAGTTCTGAGTTCAGATGCCAGAATCCAGAGATCAGATGCCAGAAGTCAAGCTCAGAAATTCTATGGCCATCTGGACTCTGGTCTCTGGCCTCAGGACTCCGGCCTCTGGCCTCTGGTCTCTGGCCTCTTTAAAGATCATAATATTGCTTAAACCAGGCTACTGTCCGGTTGATGCCATCCTGGAGCTTGGTGTCCGGTTTGAAGCCTGTGGCTTCTCCGAGAGCTGAGGAGTCGGCGTATGTCTGATATACGTCGCCTTGCTGCATCGGCAAGAAATCCTTTTTTGCCTCACGTCCGATAGCATTCTCGATGCATTTGATGTAGTCCATCAGTCGTGTTGGCTGTTGGTTGCCGATATTGTAGATGCGATATGGGGCAGGGGAGGTAGCAGGGTCAGGATTGGTTTCATCCCAATCCTTATTGCCTTCCGGAATCACATCGCATATCCTTACGATACCTTCCACGATGTCATCTATATAAGTGAAGTCGCGGAGCATATCGCCATTATTAAATACCTTTATAGGGCGGTCGTGCAAGATGGCGTCGATGAATAGGAACGGTGACATATCCGGGCGACCCCAAGGACCATATACAGTGAAGAAACGGAGTCCTGTTGTCGGAAGATCATAGAGTTTTGAGTAAGCATGGGCCATAAGTTCATTGCTCTTCTTGGTAGCCGCATAGAGACTGACTGGATGAGCGATTCCGTGATGCTCTGAGAAAGGAACCTGCCCGTTGAGTCCATAAACGCTTGAAGAAGAAGCATAGACGAGATGTTTCACCTTGTTATGACGGCATCCTTCAAGAATGTTGATAAACCCATCGATATTGCTTTCGATATAGGCCTGCGGGTTAGTGATGGAATAGCGCACACCAGCCTGGGCACCCAAATTAACTACCAAGTCAAAATTACCATTCGCAAAGAGCATCTGCATAGCCTGGGTATCCTCTAAGTTCATGCGGATGAAAGAGAAACGTTCATCGGTAGAGCTCTTGGTAAATTTATACCAATCAACGTCCTCTTTTGCGATACCCAATTCCTTTAGACGCCCGTATTTGAGCTCCGGGTCATAGTAGGTGTTGATATTGTCAAGGCCCACGACAGAGTCGCCCTTGTCAAGGAGGCGGCGGCACACCGCACTCCCGATAAATCCGGCAGCGCCGGTCACAAGTATATTCATATCCTTAAAAACTTTGTTTTCTGCAAAATCTCGAATCCTCCCTTTGGTCATTCGGACAAACTAACGATTTCTTCCGGAGTCATCTCATAACGCGTTGCTATTGCCTCGAGAGGCACACCCATAGACAACATGAAACGTATACTGTCCCGACGCTCCTGTAGACGACCTTCGGCCCGTCCTTCACCCCGACCTTTCTCCTCCCCTTCCTGGAAGGCCCCTCGGATCTGGTTGATGGTGTCTCGTGCGTTCTTGAGGTCCGACTCGTAATGGTAACGCTCCTCAGGAGTCAGCGTGGCAATATTGGCCACCGCTGCCAGCCTCCTGAATATCTCACTGTTCTTCTTGAATGCCACTTCTTGTCTGATTCCCATATTCTTGATGTTAAAAATCCATTGTTCATCCAACTTTGTGCACTCATCCTCCTCCTTCTGGAAGAAAGGTAGCTGCACATATATATAACGAGTCTTGTTATCAACCGGTTCGAGGGTGTCCTCGTCAAAATTTGAGGTCTTTACAACAGGCCTCATCCCAAGACCACGCACATGGAAATTACAGAAGAACAACCCGATTACGGGTTTCAGGGAATAGTCCCATATTTGTTCCTCTTCCTTCTTTCCCTTGTACCCTTGGTCAGTAATTCCTCTGGACACATAGAAAGTTGCCCTTTCAAGGAAATTAGGTTGACTGGCTTTCTGCATCTCGACGATGAACCGGTGGTCAGATGAGGTCTCGCACAGGATGTCATACCTGATGGATTTCCCATCCTTCCATTCAGCAGTGCGCTCATTGTTTAGGTAAGAGACGGACTGTATCTCTTCGAAATCCTTCCGGTCACACAGAAGGGCATTTAGTAAGCCTAACAAAACTGGTTCAGAGATCTTCTCCCTGCCAAAAAGGAGTTTGAAGCCTACGTCGTATGTCGGGTCTATGTATTTTGGCATGTTTTTTGGTATTTTTCACAAAAGTAAGGAAAAATTTTTACATTTGCAAATCCAAACGAAGAATTAAGTTAATAAACTGATGGATAACAAATGGACAATGTATGGTAGGACGAAACTCAACCTCCTTAGGATAAAATGGAGGGGGGGCCCTCCTGGACTTTCTACATCCGCCAGTTCGATGGTCTGAATATAAAATTAGGGCGCCCTCATGACTGTTGATATTTTCCCAACCAGTCTTGTCGGCGAGAGCTTCAATTTTTGCCTGGGTTCCCTTTACGCGCGCGCCCGACGACGTCGTCGACGACTTTTTCTCTGATTCTGATTTTGATCCTGATACTGATCCTGATACTGATTCTGATGATTCTATATGATATGGTGCATCCTGCTGCATGCATTTGCATGCATTTGCATCCGGAAGTTCACATTTAGCTTCCTTTGTATTCGTTTGCTTTGATGCCCGTCCCTCTTTTCCCCAACGGGCATTGGCAGCCGCGAGTCTTCTCTGACATACTTCCGCACGGCGTTGTCTCATACGGTCTATCTCGTTGCGTATGAAACCGAATGCAATGTTTTCCATCACACTGAGGGATGTGGTGATGGTTCCGGAAGTAGCATATTCCACGACAGCTTCTAAGACGTTCCACCGCTCTTGCAACGGAAGGTTTTTGAGTGGTTGCATCCATGAGCAGATGAAGAGAAATGATTTAGTACTCATTTGTCGTTTCTTTTCAGTTCAGTAATAATTTTACCATAAATCTTCCCGATGCAAGCGTTGCATCACAAAGACACTGCAAAAATACTATGCACTCTTCCCCTGCGCCCCTTATCTTCATAA
>CAZWJO010000130.1:0-8964 GCA_964634905.1 uncultured Sangeribacter sp. | reverse complement strand
ATTCAACATTCAACATTCAACATTCCTCATTCAACATTCCTCATTATTCCCATTCGATTGTGGCTGGTGGTTTTGAGGAAATGTCGTAGACTACGCGGTTGATACCGCGGACCTTGTTGATGATTTCATTGCTGACTTTTGCAAGGAATTCGTAGGGCAGATGTACCCAGTCTGCTGTCATTCCATCGGTGGAGATGACTGCTCTCAGTGCGCAACAGCGTTCGTATGTGCGCTCATCGCCCATAACTCCTACGCTTTGAACCGGAAGAAGAATAGCTCCTGCTTGCCACACCTTGTCATAAAGTCCTGCTTCACGGAGATTGCTGATGAAGATATCGTCTGCTTGCTGAAGGACATGCACTTTCTCTGCGGTAACTTCTCCGAGGATACGGATTCCCAGACCTGGTCCCGGGAAAGGATGGCGGCCAAGCAATTGAGGATCGATGCCAAGAGCCTTTCCAACGCGACGAACCTCATCCTTGAAGAGGAGACGGAGTGGTTCGACAACCTTGAGATTCATCTTCTCCGGAAGTCCTCCGACATTATGGTGTGACTTAATGGTACAGGAAGGTCCATTTACGCTTACACTCTCTATTACATCCGGGTAAATAGTGCCTTGTGCAAGCCAACGAGCACCATTAAATTTCTGTGCCTCCTCATTGAAAACTTCGACAAAGTCACGTCCAATGATCTTGCGCTTCTGTTCAGGATCGGTGACTCCTGCAAGGTCGGTATAGAATCTTTCGCTGGCATCGACACCTTTCACATTCAGGCCCATGCCCTTATATTGCTCCAATACTCCCTCAAACTCATTAAGTCTGAGCAACCCATTATTTACAAATATACACTGCAAATTATGGCCTATAGCTTTGTTGAGAAGAACAGCTGCTACAGTCGAATCTACACCACCGGAAAGGCCAAGAATTACCTGATCGTCACCAATCTTTGCCTTCAATTCAGCAACTGTAGTCTCAATAAATGAGTCAGGACTCCATGTGCCGGAACATCCACAGATGCCGATTACGTAGTTGCGGAGAAGTTGAGTGCCGTCTGTTGAATGGTATACCTCAGGGTGGAATTGGATACCCCAAGTCTGTTCACCTTCAATATGGTAAGCTGCCACACGTACATTCTCAGTGCTTCCTATAATATGGAATGAGTCTGGGATGTCAGTGATTGTATCGCCATGGCTCATCCAAACTTGGGTAGGAGAGGGGAGTCCATGCACCAATGGGTCATTATCATCAACTACAGTCAGCATTGCTCTACCATATTCACGGCTCGGAGCACCTTTGACTGTGCCTCCAGCCATCTGGGCAAGAAGTTGTGCACCATAGCACACGCCTAACAGCGGAAGTTTACCCTTAAAAGCGTCCAATGAAGGCTTGGGTGCCTCCGGATCATTGACAGAGTAAGGACTACCGGAGAGGATCACACCCTTTACATCGCCGTCAATTTCAGGAGCTTTATGATAAGGATGGATTTCGCAATATACGTTCAATTCTCTGATTCTTCGAGCTATTAATTGCGTATATTGGGAGCCAAAATCTAAAATTAATATCTTTTCCAAAATTATTTTGTTTTATTTGATTAAGGGCTATAAGGGCTTTAAAGGCTCTTAAGGCTTTAAAGCCCTTATTACGATTAATTTCCTCTTGTATAGTTAGGAGCTTCTTTGGTTATTGTGACATCATGCGGGTGATTCTCGATTACAGCGGCGGAAGTGATCTTGACAAACTTAGCATCGTGGAGATGGTCGATGTCAGGAGCTCCCACATAGCCCATACCGCTGCGGAGACCCCCAACGAGCTGATAAACAGTCTCGCTCAGGGTTCCTTTGTAAGGAACACGCGCTTCGATACCTTCCGGCACAAACTTGCTGCTGTCAGTTTTCTCGCTCTGGAAATAACGGTCTTTTGATCCAGCCTGCATAGCGGAGATAGAGCCCATCCCACGATAAGATTTGAATTTACGTCCATTGTAGATGATAGTCTCACCCGGAGATTCCTCAGTGCCTGCAAACATCGAACCCATCATAACGCTGTCACCACCTGCTGCCAGAGCTTTCACTACATCGCCTGAATATCGAAGACCACCGTCGGCAATTACCGGCACTCCAAGTTCGTGAGCTGCTTTAGCGGCTTCAAAGATTGCGGTAAGCTGGGGCACACCTACACCTGCCACAATGCGGGTAGTACAAATTGAACCGGGTCCAATACCAACCTTAATGCCGTCAGCACCATTTTCAATAAGATATTTAGCAGCATCTCCCGTAGCAATATTTCCCACCACTACGTCAAGCTCAGGATAGGCTTCCTTCACCTTCTTCAAGGTATTCACAACGTTCTGGCTGTGTCCGTGAGCAGTGTCAATAACTATTGCGTCTACACCTGCCTCTACGAGAGCCTTAACACGATCGAGTGTGTCAGAAGTGACACCAACACCTGCGGCAACGCGAAGACGACCTTTGCTGTCCTTTGCTGCATTTGGATAGTCCTTAATCTTAGTGATATCACGGTAAGTGATAAGGCCAATTAGTTTATCATTTTCATCCACTACAGGAAGTTTCTCAATCTTATGCTTTAGAAGAATTTCAGAAGCTTCTGTCAGACCTGGTTTGCGAGTGGTGACAAGATTTTCTTTGGTCATCACATCCTTGATAAGGATACTCATATCTTTTTGGAAACGGAGGTCGCGGTTTGTCACAATACCCTCGAGTTTACCATCAGCATCCACTACAGGAATACCTCCGATATGATTGTCGTGCATCAACTGGAGTGCATCACCTACAGTCTGGTCGCCATGAATGGTCACTGGATCATAGATCATGCCTGACTCGGCGCGCTTTACACGGCGAACCTGATCAGCTTGCGCCTTGATGCTCATATTTTTGTGAATGACTCCAATGCCTCCCTGACGTGCCATTGCTATAGCCATATCCGACTCTGTGACTGTATCCATCGCAGCAGACACAAAAGGTATGTTGAGAGGTATATTGCGTGAGAAGCGTGTAGCAAGCTTAACTTCGCTCGGGATCACTTCTGAATATGCCGGGATGAGCAATACATCATCAAATGTAAATCCATCCAATGCTATTTTTTCATCGGTAAAACTCATACGAATGTTGAATTTTGAATGTTGAATTTTGAATTATTGCGAATGTTGAATTTTGAATGTTGAATTTTGAATGATTTCGAATGTAGAATTTTGTAATCACCATTCAACATTCCCCATTCAACATTAGAAAGCCTTTAGGCTTTCGGATATCATTATAGTCTGGGAGCGGTCAGGGCCTACGGAGATGATGCCTACTTTAGTTCCTGTAAGTTCTTCGATCTTCTTGACGTATGCCTTGGCTGCCTCCGGGAGTTCTTCGTAGCTCTTGCATCCTGTGATATCCTCTTTCCAACCATCCATCTCAATATAGATGGGCTTGCACTGGGCAAGTTTGTGGATTGTGGATGGAGGTGCCATCACTTCCTTGCCGTCGAGTTCATAACCTACACATATCTTAACCTTGTCGAGACCGGAAAGAACATCGAAAAGCATTAATGCCCAATAGTCGATACCTGCAAGGCGGGCAGTGTAGCGAGCTACCACTGCATCAAACCAACCGATACGGCGAGGACGACCTGTCACTGTGCCATATTCATGGCCGCGTTCGCGTATTTCATGAGCAGTTTCATCGAAGAGTTCTGTCGGGAACGGACCTTCTCCTACACGGGTACAATAAGCCTTTGCCACTCCTACTACATTTTCAATCCATTTTGGAGCAATTCCTGCACCTTGGGATATGCTGGCTGCAGAAGGGCATGAAGATGTCACGTAGGGATACGTGCCATGGTCGATACAAAGCATCATGCCCTGTGCTCCTTCGAAAAGGATTTTCGCATCGCTGTGAATTGCGTCATCGATAAGAAGACTTGTGTCGCAGATACGTGGACCAAGCACCTTTGCTATCTCCATATATTGGTCGTAGACCTGCTGATAGTCGAGTGGCTCAAGACCATACATCTTGAGTTCCATATTCTTTACTTCGATAGCTGCTTTCAGACGCTCTGCGAAGTATTCGGGATCAAGAAGATCTCCCATACGGAGACCGAGACGGGAATATTTGTCGGTGTAGGCCGGACCTATTCCTTTCTTCGTCGTGCCTATCTTTGCATCTCCTTTAAGGTTTTCGCTTGCTCCGTCAAGCATGCTATGCCAAGGCATCACCATGGCAGCACGATCGGAGATATAAAGTTGATAGTCTGTAATGCCCTGGTTATGGAGTTTTTCGAGTTCAGCAATCACTGAAACGGGATTGACTACCATACCGTTTGCCATCACATTGATGGTCTTCGGGTTGAAGATTCCGGATGGTATACTCTGGAGAGAGTATTTCTTGCCGTCAAACATCACCGAGTGGCCTGCATTGTTGCCTCCCTGATAACGCACCACCATGTCGGCACGGCAAGCAAAATAATCGGTGATCTTTCCTTTGCCCTCGTCTCCCCATTGGGAGCCGGTGACTACGAGTCTTTCGCTCATGTGTTATTTTTCTTTTGTCCAATTGGTCCAATTAGACTAATTAGACCAATTGGACTAATTATTATTTGATATTATTTCTATTATAAATGTAGTCTACGTTCTTTAGATAGTAATCTAATGTGAAGCATGCTTCGAGTTCCTCGGGGGTGAGCATTTCCATCACTGCCGGTGTCTGGAGGAGGAGATCCTTGTAGTTGCTTCCGGTTGCCATCGCTTTCATCGCTACTGGCTGAACTGTGTCGTAAGCCTGTTCGCGTACCCAACCCTTACCAATTAGGGCGTTCATCACGCGCTGTGCGAATATTACGCCATTTGTCATGTAGATGTCAGCCCTCATCTTGTCTTCGAAAATCGTAAGGTTTTCGAGGATGCCCATCATTCGGTTGAGCATATAGTCGAGAAGAATAGTTGCGTCCGGCATTATAATACGTTCAGTAGCAGAGTGGGAAATATCACGCTCATGCCAAAGTGCTACATTCTCGTATGCAGTGGCCATATAGCCACGCATCACACGGGCGCATCCGCAGATGTTTTCACTCCCGATTGGATTACGCTTATGAGGCATTGCGCTTGAGCCTTTCTGACCCTTACCGAAGGCTTCCTCCACTTCATGCACCTCGGTACGCTGAAGGTTGCGAACTTCCATTGCCATCTGCTCCAAGCTTGATGCAATAAGAGCGAGAGTTGCCATATAATATGCGTGGCGATCACGCTGTATAACCTGTGTGGAAACGTCGGCTGAGTTAATACCAAGGTGTTCGCATACATAATCCTGAATGAACGGAGGAATATTTGCGAAGTTGCCTACCGCTCCACTGAGCTTTCCTACTTCCACACCTGCAGCTGCAAGCTTGAATCGCTCTACATTGCGTTTCATCTCTGCATACCAAAGCACCCACTTCAAGCCAAAGCTTGTGATATCGGCATGGATACCGTGTGTGCGACCAATGCAAGGAAGATTCTTGAAGCGGATTGCCTGTTTCTTAAGCATTTCGCAGAATTTGTCAAGATCTTCCTTGATGATTTCATCTGCCTGCTTGAAAAGGTAGCCATTTGCTGTGTCTACTACGTCAGTTGAAGTCAGACCATAATGCACCCATTTACGTTCTTCGCCAAGGCTTTCGCTGACAGCACGAGTGAAAGCCACTACATCATGGCGAGTCTGCACTTCTATTTCCTTAATTCTGTCTATATCGAAAGTTGCCTTATCCCAGAGTTTCTTCACGTCCTCTTCCGGAATGACGCCGAGTTTGCTCCAAGCCTCAGCAGCGAGAATCTCTACTTTCAAATAAGCGTCAAATTTATTTTTTTCAGTCCAGACGCGACGCATCACGTCTCTTCCGTATCTATCTGTCATGTTTAGTTGTTAGTTGTATTATTAGTCTAATTGGTCTAATTAGTCTAATTAGACCAATTAGACTCATTTTTTTATTTAAGAGAATGCTTGCCAATATCGTTGCGATAGAAAAGGCCTTCTTTTGAAGCTTTCTTTACGTCGGCGTAGGCATTGGCTGCGGCCTCTTCGAGAGTCTTGCCCTTTCCCGTCACCATCGCTACGCGTCCTCCGGCACTTTGGAGTTTGCCGTCTTTCACAGCTGTTCCCATGTGATAGACTTTTGAGCAATCGGAGAAGTCCAATTCAACTCCTTTCTTGTATGAACCAGGGTATCCGTCAGATGCGAGTACTACGCCAAGGCAAGCCTCGTCGCTCCACTTAGTCTCATGGTCAGCTGAATCGATTGCTGCATCAAAGAGATCATAGATATCGCTTTCGAGACGAGGAAGCACTACTTCTGTCTCCGGATCACCAAAACGAGCATTGAACTCAATTACCTTTGGTCCATCTTTTGTCAAGATAAGTCCGCCGTAGAGAATACCTGTATAATCTATACCTTCGTCGGCAAGACCATCAGCAGTGCGCTGAAGTATTTCCTTAAGAGCCTTTTGACGAATTTCTTCAGTGATGAAGGGAAGGGGTGAGTATGCTCCCATGCCTCCCGTGTTCGGACCCTTGTCGCCGTCGTAAGCACGTTTATGATCTTGTGCGAGAGCAAGAGGATAAACTTTTCGACCTCCTACTGCACACATAAAAGAGAATTCTGGTCCATCAAGAAATTCCTCGATGAGCACACGTCCTTGTCCGAAAGCAGAGTCAAGGAGCATGTCACGAAGTGCGGCATCCGCCTCATCTCTTGTTGCTGCAACCACTACACCCTTGCCTGCTGCCAATCCATCATATTTGATTACGGTAGGTAGAGGGAGTGACTCAGCGTATGCCTTTGCTTCTTCATAATTGTCAAAGCTTTTGTAGAAACCGGTAGGAACACCGTATTTCTCCATTATTTCTTTGGCAAATTCCTTGCTTGACTCGATACGAGCTCCAGCTTTCGTAGGACCAAATATGCGAAGACCTTCTGCCTTGAATGCATCTGCTACTCCGGCTGCAAGTGAAGCTTCCGGTCCAACTACTGTTAGGTCGACACGTTTTTCTTTGGCAAAATCCACAAGATCCTTAATGTCTGTCACACCGATTGGCACACAAGTAGCATGCTTCGACATTCCGGGATTTCCGGGGCATGCGTAGATCTTCTGTACTTGCGGACTGCGTGAGAGAGTATCGACGATAGCGTGTTCGCGCCCTCCGCTTCCTATCACCATCACCGTCTTTCCAGGGCGGATTTCCTCCTCGCGTCCCGGATGCATATTCTGTACCTGGAATTGATTTTCCTTCGGAGGAATGGCTTCGCTATAAAAAAGATGATGTTCCATAAAAAATCAATGTTTGAAATGGCGCATGCCAGTGAAAAGCATAGTCAGGCCCTTCTCGTTTGCCTTGTCGATTGATTCCTGGTCACGGATTGAGCCGCCTGGCTGCACGATGGCTGTCACTCCCTTGTCGGCCACGAGTTCTACAGTGTCTCCGAAGGGAAGGAAACCATCGCTTCCAAGGACGAGACCTTCCGTATTGCCGGAAGCAAGAGCCTGTTCAAGAGCTATTTCAGCAGATCCTACTCGATTCATCTGACCGGCACCAACACCCAGAGTCATTCCACCCTTCACTATAACGATAGCATTGCTCTTAACATGCTTTACGATTCGCCAAGCGAAGTTCATATCCTTTAGTTCCTGTTCTGTTGGTTTCTTTTCAGTAACCGTCATCTCTTCAGTCACATCCTTGATAGTGGTGTCAGCATCCTGAACGAGAAGCCCCCCGTTGATACCGACATATTGACGCTGTGCCTCCTTTGATCCATCCATCTTAACTTCAAGAATTCGAAGATTTTTCTTTGTTTTAAGAAGTTCAAGTGCATCCTCATCAAATGAAGGAGCCATTACGATCTCAAGGAATATTGGTTTCATAGCCTTTGCAACTTCAAGTGTCAAAGGTCGATTCATAGCCACGATACCGCCATAGATACTTACTTTGTCAGCTTCGTATGCTTTCTGCCAAGCCTCTTCGATAGTTGCGCCTACAGCTGCTCCGCAAGGATTCATGTGCTTCAATCCGACGCAGAAAGGTTCGTCAAATTCCCGGACGATATTGAGGGCTGCATTTGCATCCTGGATATTGTTGTAGCTGAGCTCTTTGCCATTGAGTTGCTTTGCGCTAAGAAGAGAGTAAGATTCTTCTTCCGGCGCCTTGTAAAGGGCTGCATTTTGGTGAGGATTCTCGCCATAACGGAGGGTCTGGACGCGGTCGAAAGAAAGGAAAAGTTTCTCTTCAAGACCGGCTTTCTCTCGCATATAAGTTGCGATGTGGCTGTCGTAAAGAGCAGTGTGTGTAAATGCCTTCGCTGAGAGTCTGAATCGGGTTGCTTCAAGAGTATTACCTGTTTCCCTGATTTCTTCAAGCACTGTCGCATAATCTTCCGGGTCGCATACCACTGTGACAGATGCAAAATTCTTTGCCGCACTGCGGAGCATAGATGGTCCACCTATGTCGATATTCTCTACTGCATCTTGAAGTGTCACTCCTTCTTTTGCGATGGTAGCCTCAAATGGATAGAGGTTTACGCATACCATATCAATGGTTTCAATACCGTTTGCGGCGATCTCTGCCATGTGTTCAGGAACATCGCGGCGTGCAAGTAGGCCGCCGTGCACTTTCGGATGGAGTGTTTTAACACGACCTTCGCAGATTTCCGGAAAACCCGTCACGTCGCTGATGTTGATGATCTTCAATCCTGCGTCGTGAAGTGCCTTCATTGTGCCTCCAGTCGCGATGATCTCCCATCCCATTTCCTGAAGTGCTCGTGCAAAATCCACTACGCCGCGCTTATCGCTTACGCTTATTAATGCTCTCATTATATTATAATTGTCTATTTATTATAAATTTTATAAATCTTATAAATCATATAAGATGTATAATTCTCCTCTTAGATGATTTCAACTCCGGGCTTGTCGGTGATTTTGCCAATGATTGAGGCTCTT
>CAZWJO010000129.1:0-9006 GCA_964634905.1 uncultured Sangeribacter sp. | reverse complement strand
CTATGAAGGTTCGGATCCGACAAAATCATCTGAAGTTACCATTATTCATGGCGGTACATTGAAGCAGGATGGAAAACTGTTTCATTCTTCAAGGACCAAACAAAATGTAACTGGGCGTATAAATAAAGGAAGATTTGAGGCAATAGCCACTGATGTTCCTTACAGACATTGAATGATGCAGACGACTTTTCCCAGCGTGAGAGTCGTCTTTCTTGTATGTTGCATGAAAAATTAATTATTTGGATGAGTATTTTAAGATTGAGAATCGAATATATAAGTGAAAATAAAATGAAGTGAAGTAGCTTCATTATGAAAGCGATTAATACAAGATGATGTTTATGAAAATTAGGTTAAACGAATTTAAAATTAGGTTTAAATGTTCGCCGAAGCTCGTGATGAGTCTCGGCGTACATAATTTATATTGTATAGTTTTTGTATTTCTCACGGGAGGAATTTCGATAAGTATGATCGCATCTTGCGGTCATGATTACCCTACTGAAACTGTTGTGTCAGGGCGTATTTATGCTGAGAGAGCTGATGACGTATCTTGGGAAAACGAATTGGTGGGATTCCGAATCTACGGGCCGGGTACACAAGCTAAAGGAGAGAAGGCGTATGGTTATGACATATTCTTCAAGCATCCCACAAAAGATCTCATAGTCCCTCAGCTTTATGCACCTGAGACTGATCCTGAAACTTGGAGAAAGGTAGATTCTTTGAGAGCCATCAATCCTGAACTTGCTGAAGATTATATAAAGACTTTCTCTTATCATATTGATCATGGACTGGGTATGGACTGCTATGCTGTCGGTCCGACACTTGGAGCTGGTGTGGCAGCATTGGTTGATAGTGATACTATATGTTATCCCTGGTGTTATGAAAAGGCTGAGATCCTTGAAAACGGTCCTTTGCGTTTTACTGTCCGTTTGGATTTCGCTCCTCGTCAAATAGGGGAAGATCACAATGTAGTGGAACATCGTCTGATTACTCTTGAATCTAATTCTCATCTAAACAAGACAAAAGTATGGTATGATGGTCTCTCTTCTCCACGAAAGATTGTAGCTGGTTTTCCTTTGAGAGATGAAACCACTCCATATACTGACCTGGAAAAAGGAATAGTTGCCTACTCTGATCCAACGCAAGGTCCGGATAACGGAAAAGCGATGCTTGGGCTTATTTTTGATAATTTAGTCGACTCAATATATATAGCAGAAGGCCATATCCTTGCATGCAGCACAATAAATTCCACTGACACGCTTAACTATCAATGGGGTTTTGCTTGGGATAGAGCGGATATCAATTCGTTTGACGCATGGAAGGAATATCTAAACGAGATAAAGCAATCATATATTATTGAGTAGGGTAATGATTTAGATATAAAGTTAATTAGAGTTTCAAGAAAAATTTGTATCTTTGTGGACTGATTTTATGAACGAAATTATTGATGGTATGTATAGGCATGATGATAGAGTGGTGGTGACGCTGGATGCGGGGGGTACTAACCTTGTGTTTGGAGCTATGAGGGGGTGTGAGTTTGTGGGGGAGACGATCACTTATCCTTCTAATGCTCAGGATCTGGACCTTTGTCTGGATACTATGGTGCGTGGTTTCAGGGAGGTGATGTCCGGGCTGGATGAGAAGCCTGTGGCTATCAGTTTTGCTTTCCCGGGACCGGCGGATTATGCTCATGGGATTATCGGGGGGTATCTTCCTAATTTCCCGTCGTTCCGTGATGGGGTAGCTCTTGGTCCGATGCTTGAGCATGAGTTTGGGATTCCGGTGTTTATCAATAATGATGGGGATCTTTTTGCTTACGGGGAGGCTCTTTGCGGGGCTTTGCCTGAGGTGAACCGTCGTCTTAAGGATGCGGGGAGCAATAAGCATTTCAAAAATCTGTTGGGTTATACTTTCGGGACCGGTTTTGGTGTGGGTATTGTCGTGAATGGTCAGCTAAACCGTGGGGATAATTCTTGCGTGGAGACGTTCTGTCTTCCCCATAAGCTTAAGAAGGGGATAATCGTTGAGGAAGGTGTGGCAGTGCGTGCTATCAAGCGGGTATATGCTGAGGCTTCTGGGGATTATGGGCATAATCTTGAGCCTAAGGATATCTGTGAGATCGCTGACGGTAAACGAGAGGGGAATGTTGAGGCTGCGCGGAAGGCTTTTGCGGAGTTTGGTGAGATTGCCGGAGATGCTATGGCTATCGCTGCTCAGTTGATTGATGGAATTATCGTGATAGGGGGCGGTATTACTGCTGCAGGACGTTGGATTATGCCTTCGTTGCTGAAAGAACTTCGGTCGGAGCTTGCTACTCTTGGCGGGGATAGCGTGAGGAGGGTTCAGATGGAGGTGTTTGACCTGGATGATCCGAAGGAGTTTGAACGGTTTGCGAAGGGGAATGTGAAGCGGATCAATGTCCGGGGTACTGACCTTTCTGTGGAGTATGATGATATGAAGCGGATAGGTGTTACTTTGTCGAAGATGGGGGCGAGCAAGGCTATTTCGGTGGGAGCTTATTCGTTTGCTCTCGCAGAGTTGGATAAGAGAGAGGCGGATTAGGGTCAATACCTTAGACTATGCGGTGCTTGCCGCAAGGTTTTTCATGTAGAGATTAAATATAACTCAACTTTCGCAAGCTGTATCATCTCACGCAGAGGCCGCAGAGGCGCAGAGATTATACGTTTTGCGTTTTGCGTGGTACGTTATACGAAGCTTCGCGTCGCGGTTTTGGCAAGCTCGCAATGGAAACGGGCTGCTTCGCATCGCCCGGAGAACGCAGAGAAACAGCGCAATGTCTGCGCTAAGGATTTACACGTCAATGAGAAAGAACTTGCGAAACATGAATTAATATAATTTGAAAAGTATGATAAAGAAGGAGGGGATACGGTTTTTGCCGTATTTTAAGAGTGTTATATGGGGAGGAGAGAGGATTTGCAAGTATAAGGGAGTTGAGCAGACGGAAGAGAAGATCGGTGAGAGCTGGGAGATTTCGGCTGTCCCGGGGCATGAGTCTGTCGTGGCTGAGGGGCCTTATAAGGGGATGAGGATTACTGAGCTTATCGATTGCTTTGGGGCTGAGTTGCTTGGTAGCAAGGTGATGGAGCGGTATGACGGGAAATTTCCTCTGCTCGTGAAGCTCATTGATGCGAATGATAATCTGTCGGTGCAGGTACATCCCGATGATGAGCTTGCCAAGAAGCGTCATGACAGTCTGGGAAAGACTGAGATGTGGTATATCATAGATGCTGATAAGGGGGCTAAGATATATTCGGGTCTTAACCGTGAGATGACTCCGGAGGAGTATGTGGCCAGGGTTGCAGACAATACTATTGAGGAGACGCTTGCAGTGCATGATTCCCATCCCGGTGATATATTCTTTCTTCCGGCAGGTCGCGTGCATGCAATCGGGGCCGGGAATCTGCTTGCTGAGATTCAGGAGTCGAGCGACATCACTTACCGAATATATGATTATGACCGTCGTGATGCTCAGGGGAATGCTCGTGAGCTGCACACGGAGTTGGCTAAGGATGCGATAGATTATACTTATTACGAAGATTATCGGTCAGAGGAGCCAGATCCTTGTATTAGTGACGTGGAGATAGCTAAGTGTGATCATTTTACGGTGAATCGTGTGCTATTAGCTGGGGAGATGGAGATGGAGTTTGACGAGACGTCGTTTACAGTTGTGATGTGTCTTGAAGGCGAAGCTGAGTTGAAGTATGAAGATGGGGGTATGGTCTTGAAAGCCGGGGAGACAGTGTTGTTGCCGGCGGTGATGACTGCTTGGAAGCTTATCGGGAATGGGGTTTTGCTTTTGTGTAGGTCATGACCATAAAGCTATCTTCGGACTTGCGTCTTCAGCACAGTGTTGACGGATTGGCGATTAGGTAAAAAGCTAAAGTTGGCCTTGTTCTATTAGGAAGGCGATGCGATCGATGGTCGCGTCGTCTTTGTTTGATTTGGGGTGGAAGCCGGCTTTCATGTTCATGCCGAAGAATTTACCGAAGGTTTGCCAGAATCCTGCCCGGAAACTGCCTAAGAAAGCTTTCACTATGTTGAAGGAGCTCTGGTCGGTTTCGCGGTTTATGAGTTTGAGGAGGATTTTGCCTTGATTTTTGGTCATGGTCTTGACGACGGGTTTGTATTGCTCAAATATGTCTTTTTCGAGGCGTTTGAGATGCTTTTCTCGTGTCTTTTCGTCGGGGATTGTCAGGATGTATTCGTAAGTCTCGCAGAGTGTGGCGAAGGCGAGTTTTGCGTAGGGGAGGGTCTTGCGGACGTCGCGGACTGTTCGCCAGTAGAAGTCTTCTTGCTTTTTGTTTTTGAACTTCATTGGTGGATAGACGTGGAAGTCTTTGAAGATTGTCATGCGGACGGAGTCGCCGTATTCGTCTACGAAACGGTAGTAGCCTTTGACTGGATTGACTTTTACTTTCAGGTCGCCTTGGTATTCCGGAATTTCGGGCACGTCGGCGCGGCTGCCGAGGGATACGGAAGCTAAAAGCAGAGCAAATATTATCTTAAATGCATAATGCATAATTCATAATGCATAATAAAGTGCTAACTAAATAATCAAGGTAAAGCATAATATCATTATTGCATTTAGCTATAATTCACATTGGGAAAAATTATGCATTATGAATTATGAATTATGCATTCCTTTATTTAAAGGAGGAAGAGGGAGTCGGGGCCTAAGCGGAAGAGTGGCTCGAGGAAGGAGTGACGGGGATCGATTTTGGATTGTAATCTTTTAGAGATGTTTTTGAATCTTTCCGGGTTCGCTTCCTTTAGCTTTTTTATTTCTTCGTGGGCGTCGGCATATCCGATGAATTCCATCATCTTTTCCATTAGAAAAACGTTCAGATGGGCAAGTTGTTTTGGATAATGGTCAATTATCGGTGCTAATTCGGGGAAAAAGTGCTGGAAATAGGGTTCGCGTCCGTAGGCTGCGTCTATTGCTCCGAGATGGATACGGGTCCAGTCGCCGTGGGATGAGATTTCGAGATCTTTGGGCTTCAGTCGTTTGGCGGCTGAAGAGCCTCCGACAATAGGGACTGTCAGCACTATTCCATCAGGACTGTTTGACTCGATTATGGTTCGGGTATAATCGCGAGTCTTCAGAGGATATGGCGGACACTCGGGCCGAGTATTGCTGTTCCAATAAAAAGTAACGCCCCTCCGGGGCTCGTAAAGATGAGGGCATATCTCCCCCGAGCTTACGCTCGGGGTTAACAAGATTGGCAGCCCTCCGGGCCTATTTGAACGGTATTGTACGGACCGTGCGTCTCTACTGGAAGTCTGGAAGACAGCCATTGGAAGAGTTGCTTGCAGCCAGAGGGTGGAGGGGAGATATGGGGGGATTATTTCCATTTGGTGTCTTTGTCCGGATTGGCGTTGCGGAGTATGCGGTCCCAACGTATCTTACCGTCGAATAGACCTTTTTCTTCGTCGAATGAAGCGAGGATGAACATCGGGCTTCCTACTATGTGGTCTTCAGGCACGAATCCCCAGTAGCGGGAGTCGGCAGAGCGGTCACGGTTGTCGCCTTGCATCCAGTAATAGTCCATCTTGAAAGTATATCGGTCAGTTTCCTTGCCGTTTATGTATATCTTGCCGTCTTTCACCTGAAGGTCGTTTCCTTCGTATGTGCGGATAGCTCGTTCATATACGGGAAGGTTATGCAGTGTGAGCTTCAGAGTGGAACCTTTCTTAGGAATCCAGATTTCACCCATATTTGGACGTGTCCAATCGTAGTTACTACCGAGAGGGAACATACCACCGAGGTCATAAAAACCGGTCTGTGACTCTTTGACGAGTTCTCCGTCAACTTCCGGCCAATTTTCCACTATTGCTTTGGCTTCCTTAGTAAGCGGCACATCATAGAACAAATATGGAATTCCATCCACTTGGAATGGGGCATTGCCATGGTCTTCGGCACGGACTCCGATTTCCTGCCATTTTTCGAGAGGAATTATTCCTTTGACTGGAATTACGTAGTTGAATTGGACATTGTCGGCATCTTCTATTGGTTTTCCATTGATGTGGATAACGTCGTCAATAATCTTGAGACGTTCCCCTGGAAGTCCTATAGCACGCTTGACATAGTTTTCTCGGCGGTCGACCGGTCGGACCACGATGTCGCCAAACATTTGCTTGTTGGCTTCGATGTAGGCCTTTGGATCTTCGATGCCGCGGCGACTTAGCTCATAGCAGATCTGATAATAATCCGGATTTGGAACTTTAGTTGCCACTGTGTCGCCGTTGGGATAGTTAAAGACGACAATATCCCCGCGCTCGATGTTTCGGATGCCAGCGAGACGATGGTATTTCAACTGCGGCTCATCAATATAGCTCTTTGTGTTAATGATTGGGAGAGTGTGCTGGGCGAGAGGGAAGTGAAGAGGAGTCTGGGGTACACGTGGACCGTAGATTGTCTTGTTAACCCATAGGTAATCACCCACGAGGAGCGACTTCTCGAGCGAAGAGGAAGGAATCTTGTAGTTCTGACCTATGAATGCGAAGATGAAATAGACGAGGATCAGCGCATAGATGATTGCGTCGAGCCAAGAGAATACGGTTCGTACGGGTTCCTTGGTCTTTTTCCACCAAGTCCAGGGGATGTAGCCCGTTATATATATGTCAACGAGCAGAAGCCAGAGCAGCAAAAGCCAGGCGTTCTGCATCCAGATCACCCAAAGGAAGAATATGAGTGAGACTATGCCGAAGCGCACCCAACGCGTGGGGCGTATGGCTTTCAGTCGGTCGCGGAGGTCGGAAGTAAAAGTATTCATACTTAGTTTTAATGCATAATGCATAATTCATAATGCATAATCGTTTGTCGATGCCAAATAATCGAAAAATGCAATTATGATAATATGTTACTTAGAAGATAACGTAAGAGGAATGGGATTTATTGCTTTAGAGGGGGAGGCATGTCGATGTGGGGGCGTTGACTGATATGCTTAATGACGCGCACGGAGTGCGCTTTCTACATTCTATTAGAATTTGAGCATGTCTTTCATTGTGAAGAAACCGGTTTGGCCGGAGCCGAGTTTTAGGGGGCCAACGGAGAATTTCTTGCATTTCTCTGCAAGCCATTCAGCGGCTAAGACTGCTCCGAGGGCAAAACCTTCACGGCTCTTGGCGGAGTGGGATATTGTGATGGTGTCTTGGGGAGAATCCCATATTACAGTGTGGATGCCGGGGACTTCGCCTTCTCGACGGTGGGAGATGAAGAGGGTTGTCGAGTTGTCGGGTTGTAGGGTTGTCAGGTTTTCAGAGGAATCAGAGTTATCAGAGATATCTGAGGGCTTTGGGCTATCTTCTGGTGTTTCTTTCCAGTTGTCTACTTTGTTGGAGGTGGCTATCAGTTCTTCCGCTATTGTGATGGCTGTACCGGAGGGATGGTCGAGTTTGTGGATGTGATGGACTTCCTCCATCGTTGGTGTGTATTGGGGGTAATTGTTCATTATCCCGGTGAGGTAGCGGCTTACAGCCTCGAAGATGTTGACCCCGATGGAAAAGTTGGAGCTATAGAGCAGGGCTCCTTTTCCGCTTTCACAAACAGATTTCACTGCGGGGAGGGAGTCGAGCCAACCGGTAGTGCCGCAGACAACGGGTACTCCGGCTGAGAAGCAACGGAGGAGGTTGTTGACTGCTGTGGTCGGTTGGGTGAATTCGATTGCGACATCTGACTTGCGGAAAGCTTTTGAGTCGATGTCAGCTTCATTCTCAGCGTCAATTATTACGCTTATCTCGTGGCCGCGATCTTTGGCTATTTTTTCGATCATGTGGCCCATTTTGCCGTAACCTATTATTGCTATTTTCATGCTTTGGGGAGTTATTTTGATTATCGTGTGGATTGGTCTGGTCTAATTGGTCTAATTGGTCTAATTAGTCTAATTGGTCTAATTAGTCTGATTAGACTAATTTATGATATTTAGAAAGCGAAGTTGATGTTGTCTATGTAGAGGGTTAGGCCTTCGGTGCCGATGAAGGGCTCGCCGCAGGAGGCGGAAGCCATCATGAGGACGTGTGTAGGAGTCGCATCTGGGGCATCCCAGCCTACTTCGTGGACGGGCACTAACTTTCCTTTGGAGTTGCGGGCGTAGTAGGCTTTATCGCCGTCGAGGAGCCCCATCCAGGGCTTGTAGAAGGATTCCTTGGTTATGTCGCCGTAGTGGATCGGGAGTTCGTAGCCTTTTGTCCAGGGGATTGATTTGTTGTAGCGTTCGCGAGCGGTACCCACTCTATTTGCGTATATGTTGCCTTTTTCGTCTTCCCATCTCCGCTGCAGGAGTACGTAGACTTCAGCGTTGTCGCGTCCTTGTAGAGTCTTTTGCTTACTGAAGCCGGTTGATTTGGTACGTGTATTTTCTTTTGGCATTACAATTTCATAGTCGTAGACGAGGGCTTTAGGGCGCTTTGTGTAGGGGATACCCATTTCCATTTTGCCGAAAGCTCCTTTCGTGGAAGTTACCGGCTCGTATAGTTGGCCGAGGAAAATAGATCCGGCTACCATCACATCCATGTTGACTATGCCGAGTGCTTTGACATTTTCCATTTTTGCCTCACACTTAGCCACCGTGCTTCCACCTCGCTGGACCGGTGAGACTGTAGTGGAACCTTTCACCACTCCGCAGACCTTTGCGTAAGCGTTTGAGTTTGCCCAAGGTGAGCCACCTTGGTTTTTGTATGCTTTGTTGCCGTCGATGGTGGTTGTTGGAGCAATTTCGTAGAGAGTTTTGTGGTTACCGCCTATGATAACGGATTCGGTTATGTTGCGTGTCACCCAATTCTCCATGTCTCCGTATTTGATCGGCTCAAGACGGAGGGGTTGGGCTTGGAGGGATACAAAGGATAGTATTATGAGGATAAGTTTTTTCATATTGTTTGAGGCTATAAGAGTCAAAGTACGACCCCTCCGGGGTCGATGAGAATTTCATTCACATTCCCCGAGCTGACGCTCGGGGTTACAATATAATCAGCCCTCCGGGCTGAGTTCCG
>CAZWJO010000128.1:0-9113 GCA_964634905.1 uncultured Sangeribacter sp. | reverse complement strand
GAATCGTCAGGATTGACTACGATTCGTTCCACTACAATCTCCGGGTCTACCATCTTTATCTTCAAAGTATGCTTGCCTGATGAAGCGACAGGGAATGTTACATCAAGCCAGCGGAGATTGTCAAACACTTCGTTGCGCATTCCTCTTCGGTGTCCGTTGAGAGCCATTGTCCCGCGAGGGGGAAGTGACTTCAGTTTCTTGGAATGCTTGAGATTCGATGGAGTATACTCGTCAAAAGTATCCACTAACCCCCTACGGGCATCCAAAATGTCTGTTTTCCCATTATCAAGTTGCACTCCAAGTCTGAGTCCTCGTGCTGGATCGACATCCTGTGTAGGCAAAATAGCTATTGCAAACTTAATGCTGTCTTCATCTTCAACATCGATATCGTATTCCATAGTAGGAGTAGAATTGCCTCCATTCTCCGAAGTTGTTGTCACGTTATCTATTCCCATGCAACCTTCGTTCCTCCCAAGATCAGGAAGCAAGATCCAGTTAACTCCATTTGCACAACTCTTTCTGCTAAATTTTATGGCAGGAATAGAATATTCCGACATTAGCTTAGCTTCCGGGATATATTTTGAGTTTGATTCGGAGTCTACGTATGTCACTTCCGGCATAATATTGTCGTCGGGCATGAACCATTGTGTGTATCCGATATGCTTATCTTGCATCATTCCTTTCCATTTCCCATTGCTGAGATTTTCATTATAATATCTTGTCAAATCTGCATCTCTTGAAAAAAGCTCCTTTACTTTGTCAGCGTATTCATTAGCCCGTGGGTCTCCTTTTGATGCATAGAAGCGGTTTTGCTCAGCCGCAAGATACATCCTTGCTACTCCTGATGAAGCAATGGCTGGATAATATACAAGTTGATAGAAAGCATCTTTCATTTCTTCAGGTACTTTGCCATTAATTTCTTCTACCTTTTCTTCAAGAGCGACCCAAAGAGAATCTGTGCGTGCAGCCTCATTATAATTTTCAACACTGAAAATGCCGGCAGTTTGAACCTCCGGTTTTCTCCAAAGATTGTATTTTGGATATTTTGAGAGTACTTCAGCGATGTCATTAGCAAGTTTTTCACCAAAAGTCTCGGCTGACCATTGTCTGAGCCAATCTTTTTCATCTCCGGGTCCAATTTCGTTAGGATTCCAAGCATAGTCCATGATAAAATCGATGGGAACCTCCTTTGGTTTCAAATCTCCCACATTGATGATCCAAATTCTATCGATTCCTGACTGATAAGCAAGATTTAACTGCTCACGAAGTTTTGGGATGGGTGAGGTGTTAATCCAGCGGTCGTTCCATGGCCCCCCGTTCATATCAATATGATAATACATACCAAAACCACCTTTTCTGCCCTTTTCTTCACTTGGAGCTGTACGACGAATATATCCCCAGTTATTGTCGCAGAAAAGCAATGTTACGTCTTCGGGTACATTGAAACCAGCATCATAATAACGTTGCACTTCGGTGAAGATTGCCCAAAGTTGTGGCACAGAATCCGGGCGACCATAAATATCAGAAAGAATTTCTCGCTGTTTGTTTATGACATTCCTGAGAGTCGCCATATTGTCGGTGTCATCACCGTTGCCCATAGCGACATCACCGTCTCCTCGCATACCTATTGTCACAATATTATCAAAATCCTTATTGCGCTCCATTCCATCACGGAAGAATTTCTCTATCCTCTCAGGATTTGATTTATAATCCCATGGCCCGATATCATCTTTTCTACGAACATATTCCTTATGAGCTCGCATCATGGGCTCATGATGGCTTGTACCCATCACTATTCCATACTCATCAGCAAGACGAGGACACTCCGGGTCATCCTCATTGAATGCTGTGTCCCACATAGCAGGCCAAAGATAATTGGCTTTTAGTCGGAGAAGCAATTCAAACATCGTGGCGTATGCTTTTGAATTTACACCTCCATGCCGGTTGTTACACCATCCTCCGAAAGAAGGCCATTCATCATTGATGAAAATACCGCGATATTTCACTTTAGGAGAGGGTTGCACCACTCTGCCATCTGTATATTCGAGCAGGTCTTGACGAGCCACCGGCACATCTGCCCAATAATACCAAGGAGATACACCGATTTGCTTACTAATTTCATAGATACCATAGATGGTGCCTCTTTTGTCACTGCCTGCAATGACGAGATTCCCATCAATGACATCAATGACGTATGATTCCCATTCTCCTTTTACGGTATCCACATTCAGTTTACCGTCAGATATCAATTTGTCGATTAGACGGCTTTTCCCAATGGTACCGGCAATAATATGGCCTTCGTTTTGGGACTTGTCGGGATGAACTGAAGATTTTACGCCGGTAACTTTCCCTATGTCGTCGGCAAGGTCTGAAGCAGCGCGGCATACTCCTTTCCAATCGTTGTCATCGACTAATATTGGAGCAGATATTCCTTTTTCTGCAATAACAAATGTTTCGCTCTTCTTTGCAGACAATGGCACTGTGACAAGTATTGCAATCAAGAGTGTCAAAATCTTTTTCATGGTGTATAAATAGTTTTTAGTCTGATTTACAAAAAATTCTTGTTTCGCAAGTTCTTTCTCATTGATGTGCAAATCCTTAGCGCAGACACTGCGCTTATTCTCTGCGTTCTCCGGGCAATGCGAAGCAGCCCGAAATCATTGCGATCTTGCCAAAACCGCGACGCGAAGAATCCCAAACCATTGAAACTCTGCGCCTCTGCGGTCTCTGCGTGAGATGAAAGAGCATGCGAAAGTTGAGTTTACAAAATTAATAAAAAGGATTTTAAAATTAAAATTTTGAACCTTGATTTCTGTATCTTAAATGTTAGAATTTGTAACCGATGTGTAATTTACTATATTTGGCTACGAAAACAAACGACATTGTAACCTTGCAAAACCCTTAAAATTGAAATTATTCTTAAATTTGCACCGAACTTTCTAATTTAGCTTGATGAAAAAGAAAAGTATAATATCGATAATAATTGTCATAATGATAATGCAGGCATTGCAAGCGTTTGCCGCTCGCGATGTCCATGTCGCGAGAACATTTTCAGGAGAGGAATTGGATAACTCCACTTATACCGCCTTTTGCATGGATTCTTTGGGGTTTATGTGGATTGGAACTGACAATGGATTGATTCGTTGCGACGGAAATCATTTTTTCACTTATCGCCATGATGAAGGGAATAAAGTGAGTATAAGTGACAACAGAATTCTTGGAGTTGTCAGAGATAGTGGTGATCGGATTTGGATTGCCACAGCTAATGGACTGAATCTTTATGATGTCAGCAATGATTCTTTCAAAAGGATAGAAGTTCCAGATTTTGGCGAAAAAGGTTATATCATTTCGATTACTGCTGATGACTCGGATAAAATATATTTTGTAGTTGCGGGTGTTGGTATTTATGAGTTGATATCCAACGAGAAAGATAATATATCTATAAAAAAGTTTGGTTCTGACGGAGAGATAGAGAGTCCAAATTGTATAATTGCTCATGAGAATGGATGTCTCTACGCTGGGACTAAAGATGGAATTATTTATGAATATGGATCTGAAAAAGTGTGGATAAAGGTGGCCGACCTTAAACATGCAATTTTCGATATAAGCCAAGAAAAAGATGGTTCACTACTAATCAATGCTTTTGGAGGCCTCAATCGTTTTGATCCTGTTTCAAGAAAGTTGACACATATCAAGATGGATTCCCGTAGCTTGATTAATAATTTGTCATCATCCATTGGGGGGTACACATATATTGCTACATACGGAGCTGGAGTATGGAGGATCGGTATGAATTCTGACGAAGCTGAGTTTTGCGATTTTATTTACTCTCCATTCATAGATCTGAAGCATTCACGCATTGGAGCAATTTACGGTGCAACCGATGGATCTTTATGGATAGGATGCGACTTTTATGGTGTACTGATGGTGCCTTCAAATGGAAATACATTTCTTTATAGAAACTTCTCTAAGCTTATTAAGGACTTTGATATTCCACTGAGTGCAATGAACGTTTGGAAAGGAAAGACTGTCTTAGGCAATAGTGTAGGAAGAGTGGCGGTAATATCAGAAGATGGTAAGGTATTGAGAGACTCAATGGTTCCGGGTGGAAATGCAATTACGTCAATTGATGTCACTGACGATGATAAAGCTCTTTTAGGTGTGATGGAAAGTGGAGTTTGGGAACTCAACTTGCTTACCGGTAGGTTTACAAAGATTATTGACATTCCGGAAAAATATCTTTCAATTGAAGTGTGTCAAGCAAAAGATGGCAAGGTGTATATAGGATTGTATGGTGGTGGTCTTATGAAATTTGATCCTAAGACTGGAGAAAAAGAATTGATATCTCCTGATTCTGAGGGGAAAGTTTTGGTCTCTCCCTATATTACTACCATTAAGGAATATGCCAATAAGCTTTGGATAGGGTCGTATGGTGGTTTGGCTTGTTATGATATATCAGCAGGGAAGTTTGAGAATATTGATCAGACCCCCTATGTGTCTTGTGTGGTCTCAGCAATATTTCCTGAGAATGATGAGACTATGCTTATTGGTACAAGCAATGGTCTTATAAGATATAATACGAAGACTAAAGAACTTGAGAAATTCACGACGCTGGAAGGATTGACTGATAATGATGTGAAATCTATAGCCATAGATGAAAATGGTGGATTATGGATTGGCACGATGCGTGGAATTACTTATCGGGATCCTAATAATGGGCGTTTCGTGTCATATATCGGAGGAAATGGGATAGTGGAACGAACTTTTGAAAGAATGTTTTATTCTAAAGATACGAAAACAATCACTTCGGCTGGTAGATTGGGATTGACGAGCTTTTATCCTGATTCTATTTCAGTTCCCATTTTTGATGCTCCTCTTAAAATATCAGGGATATATATGAAGGGCAAGAGGATGAGTGTTTCAGATCCCTCAGGTTCTCCTGAGGTCATTAATCTATCTCATGATGAAAATTCTATTGCCTTGAGATTGTCAACTATGGATTTCCGTGATAACGGCAATATGAAATACCTATGGAAATTCTCTGGCGATAAAGAGTGGGAGATTTTGCCGGATGGTACGGACATAATCTATCTTTCGTCATTGAATCCAGGTAGCCATAAATTAGAATTTAAGGCAGAGGAGGCAGGCATTGAGTCTCCGGTCTCTGTTGTCAGGATTAATGTATCATTTCCTTGGTATCTTACATGGCAAGCTAAGTCAATATATGGAGTGCTCTTAATTGTGATGTTTGTCTTGGTGATTATAGTATTAAAGAAAAGACAACTTGAAAAGAAAAATCAAAAGAAATTGCAATTTTTCATGGATATGTCGCATGATATGCGTTCTCCACTTACGTTGATTCTTGGTCCTTTGGAATCATTACTGAAGCAAAACCTAAATAGTGATGTAAGAAAAAGTATAAAAGGGGCATATAATAATGCGCATAGAATTCTTAATACAGTAAATCAACTTCTTGATCTTAAGAAGATAGACTTTGGCAAAAAAAGTCTGGAATGTAGGAAGACGAATTTGCCTGAATTTATACGAGAGATTGTCGAGATGTTTCAGCCTCAAGCATCCGATAAAGGCATTGCCCTTAGTTTTGAGGCAAAAGGAGAGTGGCATGAAGTATGGATAGATAGGTCTGTTCTTGACAGAATTATGGTCAATCTTATCTCTAATGCGATCAAATACACTCCTAATAATGGGGAAATAGGTGTTTATCTTTGCAAATCATTTCATAAAAAGGTCGGATTTTGTATTAAGTTAAGTGTGGTTGACAATGGTGTTGGATTAGGTGTATTTTCACCGACTGAATTATTCAGCCGATTTTTTAGGACAGATATTGGAACAGCTTACTCCGATGATGGATTTGGAATTGGGTTAGATATATGCAGGAGGTATGCGGCTCTTCATCATGGGTTAATCTTTGGGAAAAACAGAAAAGATGGTTTTAAGGGGAGTGTATTCACCGTTCTTATTCCTCTTGAAGAGAAAAGTTACTCTTTTGAAGAATTAGTAAGAGAAGAAATTGATACAAATATGTCCGGATTTTCTTCTAAAATTTCGGATTCTATAGAAGATTCTGATAATACTAAGAACAAAAGGAATTTATATTCAAGCAGTAAAGTGCTTATAGTTGAAGATGATGAGGAATTGCGTCTATCTCTTTTCAATTATTTGAAGGATTTTTATAAGGTTTTTGTAGCCTCTGATGGTGGTGAAGGATTTAAGCTCGCTCAGGATTTAAGACCTGATATAGTCATTACTGATGTGAAAATGAGTCCCGAAGACGGTTTGAAGTTGCTTCATCAATTAAAGTCAAATATTAAAACCCAACACATTCCTGTGGTGATTATGAGTGCTAAGAATGAATTAAATGACCGTCTGGAAGGTTGGCAAAGGGGTGCTGAGGCTTATATTAGCAAACCCTTTGATTTTAATGAACTGAAATCTATCATCTATAATCTTATTGACGGAAGAAGAAAATTAGAAGGAAAGTTTTCCATTGATTCCGAAAACTCTGTTTCAAAATCTTCTCTTTTAAAATCATCACTAAAGGGGAATGATGAGACTTTGATTGAAAGAGTAAATAAAATTTTAGATGCAAAGTTGGATGAGGAGGATATGAATGTAGATAGGCTTGCGGAAGAATTGGGGGTGAGCCGAACACATTTGTACAGAAGGATGAAAGAGAGACTAGGCATGAATCCAAGTGATTATATTCGCAATAAGCGTCTTCAGCGAGCTTGCGAAATGCTAAAGAATGATGATCTTGATATTACTCAGATAGCATACGCCTTAGGTTTTTCGTCTCAGTCTCAATTCTCTACCACCTTCAAACGTTTCATGGGTTTTACCCCGACAGAGTACAGGATGAAACATTCCAATGAAACCGAATCAAACTCTTAGGAAATAATTAATGATGAGTTCAAAACATAACAGATCCGCATCAAATCAAAACGTGATTTTCCAAAATTGTCAGTAATTTTGCACTGTCATAATAAAGATGTTGTTAGTTTGTCCGAATAGGAACACTTCGACAAAATAGTTTTGGCTTATTTTATAATAAGTATAATGGATCAATTAAAGAGGATGGAGGCTGTCATTAGATGACTCCTCCATCCTTATTTAAATTGGTACCCTGCAATTCCTCCTTTAGTGAAAGAGTATTCCGGATTGTCCCCTTTGGATTATTTCGGAAGAACCATGGTCAACAATCTTCCCGATTCAATAGTAATTGGAGTTATTCCAGTTGCTATAGCCGGCTGCAATATTATACATCTTGACGATGTGGACGATATTTCTCAGGAAGTGGAACTTCCTTTTTCAACATATCAAGTACATCATTGAGTGCCTTCAGTTTCTTTGGTTGGTTAAGATATCGCTTCAAGTCCTTTTTAAACTGACCGGTATATCTTAATTCCTTCATAATCCCATTGATTTAAGCATTGCCTCGACACTTGAAGTGTCGATAGGACCCTCAAGCTTTCCGGCCTTTGCTTCCTCCATTGCCGCCTTGGTTATTTCATTAGGTTCATGATATACCGCATCCAAGAGTATACCTTCGACATAGTTGTTTAAGCTTCGGCGGTCTTTGGCAGCAAGCTCTTTCAATTTATCTAATAAATATGTTGGCAGCCGGAATACATGCGCCTTCTTTTCTATTGCTAATTCCATAATGATATCATTTAGATTACAAAGTTACTACATTATTTACTAAAAAACAAATACACCGTATGAATTTCCAATTATTATGAGTTAAAATATGAAAATCCCTTGTAATGGTTAGCTGCAAAAAGCTCCCTTTTGTTCAACCTGTATACTCTCCCAAATGATTGGAATTGCCGTGCCCCGAAATACTCACTATTCTACATCACACCAACATAGAATTTGGGTGCATCCATAAACCAAACTGGCAACTAAATCCACGACGGTGCTAAATCAATAAATTTATATCCACATTTGGCACTCACGTGGATTTATATCGGAGCTCAGATTGACCTACTGATTGACCGCAGTGACAAGACAATAAATCTTTGTGAGATAAAATATTCCGATGGACCATATTCTATTGACAAGAAATATATGGAGAATCTGCGCAACAAGGTAGCATTATTCCGACAACTGACAAAGACCCGCAAAGGAATTGCCCTAACCATGATAACAAGCTTCGGTCTTGTGAAGAACTCCTACTCTATGAACAGCATCCATTCTCAAATCACATCCGATGACTTATTCGCAGACGCATAAACCACCTGATATTCTTTATTCTACCCAACCAAACCACAATATATTTTTTACTCATAGATAATTGAAATTCTTTTATGCTGGCATTTCTTGAATTAATTCGCCCTTTAATAACTTTCCATTGGCGTGTTTGTTACGTTTAATACCATCGGCACCCCACGTTCCCCATTGTTTGAAAAAAAAGCGTGCACCTTGTTCCTCTACTTGCCGGCGAATGTTCAGAGCCCAAGACTCTTGCATAGGTCGAGCTTTAGGACCACTCTCACCGCCAACGATTACCCAGTCAATTCCAGTCAAGTCAAGTTCTCCAAGATCCTCTACCAATGGTTCGCATGATAGAAATTTTACAGTTGCTGGTAGATTTCGCAAACAATCAATCCTAAAACGTGAAGACTGCGCTTCGACTGTCACACCAAGCCAAACATTGTTTGGAATAGAACGAGATGCAAAATATTCAGCCATTCGTTCTGCCCTTTTCGTTAATATCTGATATCTGTGCTGTGGGGTGTGTCTAACTACATCAAATATTCTGTCTACAAATTCAAACGGTACTTCCTCGTGAAAAATATCGCTCATTGAGCAAACAAAAATATTATGTGATTTCTTCCATGATATTGGCTCCTCAAGATTTGCCTCATGCAATGTTACAGAAAATCCATTTGCATATTTTGGCAACCCCATTGCTTTGAGACGGTTAGCCATTACTTCTGCATAGCAATGCATACATCCAGTAGATTTCTTTGAGCAACCGGTAATGGGATTCCACGTTTTATCAGTCCACTCTATTTTAGTAGTTCTCATTATTTCTTATTTTTCTTACCAACTATTTGTGAAGCAATTTTTACCCCATTTTGATTATGAGA
>CAZWJO010000127.1:0-9225 GCA_964634905.1 uncultured Sangeribacter sp. | reverse complement strand
TCGTTGAAGAAGAAATCATCCTTGGAAGGGTAGTCGGGCCAGATTTCTTCGATTGATTCGTAGGTGTCACCCTCGTCTTCAATCTCCTGAAGGTTTTCAATCACTTCCATCGGTGCGCCGCTGCGCATCGCATAGTCAATAAGCTCGTCTTTTGTTGCGGGCCAGGGTGCGTCTTCAAGTTTTGACGCCAGTTCAAGTGTCCAGTACATATATTGTATTTTTTTATTTATTGTTTAACAGTTTAATTGTGTAATCGTTTAGTTTGCCGAAATCCGGTAAGATTAAGATTTGAATGCGGGTGTCCAGGTGATTTCGGATATTCCTTGACAATGGTTGAGGTAGCGCGCTGCGATGAAAAGATAGTCGCTCATCCTATTAAACCATCGGATCAGGACAGGATCTACATATTCGTCGATCGCTAATTCGAGTATCCTTCTTTCTGCACGCCTGCAGACCGTCCTTGCCACATGGCAATGTGCCGCGAGCTCGCAACCTCCCGGCAAGACAAATGCACGTATCTTGGGCGTCGTCTCGTCGAGGCAATCGATCCAGTGCTCAAGCCGACGTACGGCCTCTGCGCCTATTCCATTGCAAGATGGCGTTTCATCTGGCTTGACAGCTGTAGCAAGATAGCACCCTGCGTCGAAAAGACGGTTTTGGATTTCAAGCAGCTGCTCTTTCAAATCAGCAGGACATTGCGTATTTGAGAGCACGACTCCAAGGAAAGAAGAGAACTCATCGACTGTGCCGTATGCCTCAAGACGAGTGCAAACCTTGCTGATTCGCTCTCCGCCTACAAGGGAAGTGGAGCCTCCATCTCCCGTTCCTGTATATAGACAACTCTTCATAATCGGAACAATTATCAGAACAATTTCATTAGTGCCTATATCTCTAACATAAAATAATCGCATTTGTTGCAAAAAAATAAAAAAATTATTTGGATATGTCAAATTTTATGAGTAGTTTTGCAGTGCGATAGAAATAACTATTTTTTAACTCAACTTTCGCTTGCGAAAGAAAGGAGGGTTATAAGGTTATTAGGTTATAAGGTTATGACAAAATGATCAATTTTTGTTGTAAATAACTTTGATTATCGCCTCTAACCTTATAACCTTCTGGCCTTAAACCATAGATAGATTAATTACTGATATCATGGAAACTAATGAACTCATTAAGCTTGTCTCCGATGGCTTTGAGCGTGCCAAAGGAGGAGCAGCTGCAGAAGTCTATGCCGAAGTCACTCCTTATTATGATACCCATACGCTCCCTGTTAAAAGCCATTATCCCTACGGTTGGATCATCTATTATGCTCTCCATCAAAGCCCGGAGCATGCAATCCTTGAGCGTAAGCAAATGCTCGTCCGATATCTGAATCTTCTCGTTGATCGGCCACATAAGCTTCATTCCATGATTCTGACTGAGGCATTCCGCCTATATAAGGATGCAGCAGACGCAGCATACATTGCAAAAAATAAGAATGGGAATAATGGAGCCTCTGAAGCCACGGGATTTTCAATCGTGAAATTTGTCGAGCTTTGGAATCTTTCCAATCTTCGCCCGGGAGATTGGCGTCGCAAAGAGCATGAAGGAAAGGACCTCCCTTCCACAGTCGAAAAGCTTATTACAAATTATGTCGACGAACTTTATACCACCCGGACCCCCGCTTCTCCACAGTTCTTGGATATAATCAATAGAGCGCTCATTGAATACCCGGGCTCCTCCAATCTTTATGCCCAATGTGCTCAACTATATGAATTGTCAGGCGACAAGGAAGGAGCTGTGGAAATGCTTCGGAATGCCATTCTCGCCTCTTCCTCCAAGTTCTTCCTTTGGAGTCGATTGGCAGTTCTGATTACAGACAAGGATGATCTTCGCCTTAAGGTCAGCCTTCTTTATAAGGCCCTAAGTTGTCCAGGGCAGGAAGATTTCAAGGGTAAGGTACATCTTAATCTTGCGGCTGCGCTTGCCGAAGGAGGCGCGTTCCCTCAAGCTAAATGGGAACTGGTGTATGTAAAGGATTTCTACGAAGGAAAAGGATGGAATCTTCCCCGTCTCTATCGTGAAACTGAAAAGAAGATTCCGGATGGCACACAGACTGCCAATCCGATGGCTATCTATAAAAAGGTCGAGTCGCTTGCCGACGATTACATCTATGAGTCTCTCCTCGAGGTTCCCGTCAAAAAGACTTACCATAAGCCGGCAGCTGAGACAACTGACCGCTATGGCAATCGCCGTCCGGGACGCACAGCATGGAGAGTTACAGACGCGACCGGCACCAATTACTGGTTCACGCCCTCCTTCTTCAACATACCCGACAACCTCCCGACCGATACCTCCCTGAAGATAAAAGTCTTCAACGGCAAAGTAGTCAAAGCTTTTTTATAACACATACACCACATTTCATCTTATACCCATTGATGCCTTTATCATTCTGATTGCATGTTCTATCTCCGGAAGACGTTTGACTTTGACCATATCAATTCCTACTTTTGCACTGAAGTCGGAAATAAGTGATTGTGTAAGATCATCGCAAAATTCAAATGTCTTAGGACATTCATCTACATTTAGCAACATAAATGCCAATTGATTTAATAGATTTTCCGGCTCATTGGGGATATCCGATTGGCTCATCACAGGAATCAACATGCCATTCGTCTTATTGACCATGATCATCATCACCATCACTCTTGATTCGTGGGCAACGCTGAATGAAGACACTATTTCCCGCCGATACAACGACGTGGCATTTCAGGATGTCAAGACAGCCTTCAATCTCTATTTGAATGAATACAATGCCGGCCGACCGTTTATTCTTGCCCGATTCAGCCAAGGAGGGAAATATCATAGCAGCTACTGATTCCATCGACACAGGCAGTGTGATCTGCTATAATTCAGTTTCAGACGTATAATATACAAAACCAGTTGTAGCAGCTCCAAACGTAATGTGCATAAATCCTGTCAATTGGAAGACAGACGCTACTCCGGCTGTGTTAGATGACAGTATCACTGTGACACTCGACCCATTGGCGAAAGTGCTTGTTGTGGAAGGGTATGATGGGAGTTCCTTGCCGAATATCCTTGATATCCTTAATACCGGGGATTACCATGGGGCAGAACCTTGGCTCTACAGCGAATGTCTACGTAAAAACTTTCGGCAGAGGATCAATGCCTTCCGGCGTGCTAATAAGTAAATATTGAACTTTTTTGCGGATATGCATTATTTTTTGTAATTTTGCCCATAAAACATAAATCAATAATCCAATACCTGAACAGAAAAATGGCGGCTACCACGACAAAAGATAATAAGACAAAGAAAGGAGCAAAGAAACCCAGCGCATTGAACGCTACCCATCGCCCGGAGAATATGACTCTGGAGCAATGGCAGAAGGCGTTGCGTCGTCAGGCAGCCGCTAAGGAACATTTCGGTATAAAGGCACCATTTGCTCAGGATGATCCGTTTGTCGTCACAAGTGCTAAAAGCGGACGTTCATACAGAGTTCATTATTTCGGCCCCGATTCATCATCCAACCGATGTGAATGCATGGACTTCAAGACAAGCCGTCTCGGAACCTGCAAACATATCGAGGCCATATCCCTCGCAAATGATGGAAGATATGCCCGTAAAGTGCATCTTAGTCCATTCCATACCCATGTATACGTCGATTATCCCGCTGGCCGAAAGATAAAGATTCGCCAAGGTCAGGGCGTATCCTCAGAAATGAAAGATCTTATCGCGTGTTTTTTCGACTCTAACGGAGAGATAAATAATTTGCAATGTGATCCGTCTGCTTTTATAAGGAAAGCAAAACAGATAGATGAGACTTTTGAATGGGAACACGATGCGCTCAATATCCTGATTGATGAGCGTGATAAAGTGCGGCGTAAGAAAATCATATCGGAAAAATATGCCCATTCTCTGTTTGACGGACTTCTCAAGACTTCTCTCCATCCCTATCAAGCTGATGGTGTCAGGTTTGCATTTGAAGGAGGACGCACCATCAATGCGGATGAAATGGGTCTTGGAAAGACTGTTCAGGCCATTGCTACAGCAGAACTACTGAAACGTGAAGGTCTCGTAGGTTCTGTAATTATAATCTGCCCGACCTCCCTCAAATACCAATGGTTGTCTGAAATCAAGAGATTCACAGATTCCACTGTAATTGTGGTGGAAGGAAATGTCGTGAAGCGCAAGGAGCAACTCAATGATTTCAACTATTTCTACAAGATATGCTCATTTCATGCCATAAGCAATTCAATAAAAACAGGCTTCATCCCTAATACGGATATGATTATCTACGATGAGCTCCAGCGCTTGAAAAACAAGGAGACCCAAATGGGAAAACAATTGCGGAAACTACAGTCGCAGTATGTAATGGCTCTGTCAGGAACTCCATTGGAGAATAAACTGGATGAACTCTATTCTGTAACTCAACTTGTTGACCAATTTGTCTTAGGTCCATACTATAAGTTTAATGCCGACACCACACTGACTGATGAACTTGGGAAGATAGTCGGCTACCGCAACCTTCATACAGTAGCTGAGAAACTAAAAGATACCTTAATCCGTCGCAAAAAGTCGGACGTGAAATTGCAGATGCCGGCACGCACTGATACGAATCTATTCGTTCCAATGACCAAGGAACAGATGACAATCCACGACGAGTATCAATTTCAGATCACAATCCTTGTCAATAAATGGAGACGCTTCAAGTTTCTCAGCGAAAATGACCGAAAGAAATTGCTGATGTTTCTCTCAATGATGAGAATGGTATGCGACAGCACATTCATCCTTGACCAAAAGACTCGTTTCGACACTAAAATTGACGAGACGATGGCCATTATATCCAATCTTCTTGACAGTGAAGAAGGGAAAGTGGTCATATTCAGCCAATGGGAACGAATGTTACGTATTTTGGCACAAGAATTGGAGGGAAAGGAGATAGATTTCTGTTTCCTGCATGGGGGTGTGCCTTCAGTGAAACGAAAAAAACTGATAGACAGATTCCGTGACGACCCCAAGTGTCGTATATTCCTTTCTACAGATGCCGGAGCCACCGGCCTCAACCTTCAGACAGCCTCCTTGCTGATTAATCTTGACCTTCCTTGGAATCCTGCCGTGTTGGAGCAACGCATCGCGCGTATCTATCGTCTCGGACAGGCAAATCCCGTTCAGATCATCAACATGGTAGCTCGCGGCACTATTGAAGAGCGCATGCTCTCCACGTTGAAATTCAAGTCAAACCTGGCAGCCGGAATACTTGACGGAGGCGAGGATGCTGTATTCTTCGACAACAACAAGTTTGAAAAAATTGTGGAAGTAGTGGATGGGGTCATCAGTGATCCTGAAACTACTGAACCAGAATCTGTAATCTCTGAAATATCTGAGCCAAAAGAGGAAATATCAGAGCCAAAGGAGGATATCTCTGAATCAAAGGAGGATATATCTGAATCAAAGCAAGCTGATCGCAGTCAAGATGACCTCCAATCACGGCCAGATATCAATCATTCTCCATCCGACCGCAAAGCCACAGGAAGTGGGGCAAACACAGCTTCTTCTGGGAACAGGCAAAAAGGGAATACCGATCCTGCGCAAAAGTCTCCTGAAGACATACGTCAGACTGTAGCCGGCGGTTTGGAAGCTTTGGGCAAGATAGCAGATATGCTCCGGTCTCCGGACACAACAAAGGCACTCGTCGATGCAATCGTCAAAGAGGATCCTGAGACTGGACAGGCCTCCCTGAACATACCTGTCCCGGACAAATCCACAGTAGTAAATATCCTCTCTGCTTTCTCCGCCTTCCTCAACCGATAATCCCGCTTTCTGACCTATATTATTGTGGATGATGACAGGATATCCTTTAGGTCGACAGGGATTGTAAAGAGAATCAGTTCACAGAATCGGATGTGTAAATCATTTTAGTCGATAAAAGAAAACGTATAAAGTAAAACGGTTGAGTGTGACAATACATGTAGACCACATCAGTTAATAGCCCTCGAATCTGTCAATACATCCATACAGACTCGCACCAGGGATCAAAAGGATGTTTATAATAAAAGTCAGGAATATGAACCACATGCCGCTCGTTTCACATTTGGAGGGTTTAGATGGACGTGAAGCCTTGTCGCGTTTTGTAGACACACAAAATGGTTTGCTCTTATGTTTATCCGGATCAGCGAGTTTCCGGATAGGCGTAAAACTATGCGAGGTGCATAAGGGAGATATTCTTGTGCTGGCTCTTTTCTCAAATGTAGCGCTTACTCATCTGAGTGATGACTTCCAGGCAACACTCTGTGTCGTAAATCTGGAGAGGATATTTGCGGGCGCCACCCCACTCAAGTTATTCTCCAATATTCAGTTCTTAATGATGCATCCTGTCTCACATCCTTCATTGGAAGACTTCTTGGCAATGGCTTCTATTCTCGACCTGATCGAAAAGAGAAACCGCTACTATGCAGCGCGTCCTTTTTCAGATTTGACCTCTGATTATCTTGTCAATGCGCTGGCTTTTCTGGTGCTTGATTCATATTTGTACGTTCGGCAGACGGTAATAAGAAGCAGTCATGCCAAAGAATCCATAATGCTGGCATTTCATGAGGCTCTCATGCGCGATTATGCCACTCATCGCACCACCGCGTATTATGCTGCTTTGCAGAAACTATCACCACGCTATTTTTCAACTTCCATTAAAGCCGTGTCAGGATATACTCCAATGTTTTGGATAAATACAGTAGTAGTCTCTCAAGCTAAGCGTATGATGCGTGATTCCAATATCAGCATCAAGGAGGTGGCTTATAATCTTAATTTCAAATCCCCCACATTCTTTTCAAGATGGTTTCGCGAATTCACGGGAGAGACTCCCTCAGAATATCGCACCCGCTATCGGATCGCAATAGCTAATGCAACTGAGGGCTGGGAATAAATCTTATTAGATTTTCTTCAGGAATTATATAAAAAAGGGAGAGTTGCAGCTCTCCCTTTTATTGAAAATATCTTAATCAAAGTCCGGCGTGTCCGGTAGCCAAAAGGATGATACCCGTTATTCCGAGTGCAATGAGAATCCAAAGTAGCCATTTCTCCCCTTCAGAAAACACCACTGTATGGGGGAAATATTCATGACGTGCCTTAACGTAGAAGAACACCCCGGGGAGATAAAACAAAACAGTCACTATCAACAGAGAAATATTGCTCGAAATAACGATGTAGGAGCAGAACAAAGTTGCACCGATACCGATGAATTTGTAAAAATTTCTCTGATGAGCCGATTGTATCTTGATAAGAGGAGGCTGTCGATTGCTCTTCAACGCACATTTCCACATGAACATGCCGCTGAAGAGATAAGCAGGCAACACCATAAGGCTCGTGAGATCCAGAGCTGCAGTGTACACTTTATGGGAAGTCACAACAAGACACATGAACACCGTCATCACGATCGAAGATACGACCAGACCATATCCAGGCATTCCCTTCTTGTTGAGTTTGAGGAACCTGGATGGGAAAATCTTGACCTTTGCCGCCTCGTTAGGCACCTGTGCACATACGAGGGTCCAGGCTATCCATCCGCCGAGAATCGAGAAGATGATGGCTCCGATGACAAAATAGTAAGCCCAATCACCACAGCAATCCTTCAACACATAAGCCACTGAAGGATCTGGAAGTTTTGAAAGTTCAGGCTGATGAAGTATGCCGAAGGAGAGCACCGAGACAAGAGCATACATCAACCACGCGCAGAGGAACCCGATAATACCGGCTTTTCCAACATCCTTTGCATTTTTGGCACGTGATGACATCATGACGGCCCCCTCAATCCCGGTAAAGCACCACAGGGTCACAAGCATCGTAGTCCTTACTTGTTCTCCAACTGAACCCAGATCCGTGAGTTGACCCCAGAAGTCATAACTGAACATCTTGAGTTTAAAGAAAATGAAGAGAATGACAATGATCAGCACGAGAGAAATCATCTGAATCGCAGTGATGAGAACGTTGAGAAACGAGGCCGTCTTGAGTCCGCCGGCCACGACAAAATACATAACCCAGATAAGACCGATTCCAAACACTACCGTTTCCCATCCATGTTTGAGGAATACAGGCCAGAATGCACCAAGAGAGTCATTGAGCATCACCGCATAAGCCACATTGCCGGTAGCCGTGCATAGCCAGTAGCCCCAGGCAACGAGGAATCCTACGAAATTGCCATATCCTACCTGTGCATACTGATAGATGCCGGCATTCAGATCACTGCGTTTATCACTAAGGATCTTGAACGTGTAGACCAGAAATATCATACCGACACATGTCAGCAACCATGAAATAATGATTGCGCCCAAACCTGCACTGGCTGCCATATTCTGGGGTATGTTGTAGATGCCTCCACCGACAATTGAGCTGAAGACTATGGCTGTGAGTCCGATCAGGCCGAGCTTTTTTATATCGTCTGACATAATTCTTCGATTTATTATGAAGGGTGGAAGGAAAGAGTTCCTCCCACCCTTTGGATATGGATAATAATTATCTTATTCCTTAATTTGCCAGGGGTGCATAGCCGAAGTTGAGGAAGCCTATGCAAGTGAGGCAGTAGCCGAAAGGCTGATCTGCCGGGATATTGAGGAAGTTGTGATAGAGATCTATCTCACCATCCTGTTCAAGACCACGGATCTGAAGCTCATGCTTAAGTGATTTATGAAGCCACATACTTGCCTCTGCTTTAGCTATCTCATCATCGATGTGGGTGTCATAGTATTGGACATATTCTGCGGCATAACCTCCGATGAACTTGCCGTCTTTCTTGGCCCAGATAATACCGATGCCTGTGGCAATCGCTTTGTGCTCATTATAGTTGGCACCATTGCCGGCAATTATCACCTCAAGCACAGCGCCATGCTTGAACTGAGCGGGGAGATCGGGACGATACTGATGAGCGGGATATTTGTCTGCGAATTCCTTGGTGATAGTCACGAGATTGCCACGACATTCGGGAGGAAGCACCGATGTGTACGGGATTACATTGAAGTTTTCGATACGGGCCATGAGAAGGGCCGAATCGTATGCGAAAGTTTCATAGGGCTGGGGTGGAATACCGTCGTTGAATGCTCCTGTTCCGCCGGTGATGAAACCGAATGTCGGGTAGCGTGTACCTCTTTGTTCGTCCATAATTTCAATAATTTTAAGAGTGAGTAAATTGAATTAGATGACATTTCAACACATTAAACATATTAGAAGAAAGAGTG
>CAZWJO010000126.1:0-9240 GCA_964634905.1 uncultured Sangeribacter sp. | reverse complement strand
GAACTCTTCTTCAGGAATCTGATCCTTCCCTAATGTCTTAAGAAATGAATCTATCTTATTACGGGCATTCTTGAACTCCTTTACCTTATAATCGTCGTTATCGACTCTTTTCTCTTCAAGCATACTCAGACCAGCCGCAACTTTCGCAGCTTGAGCTTCAGCCTGTTGCTGCCTTCTCCGCTCTTCTTCCATTCTTTCTTCCTCAGCCTTACGCTCTTCCTCTCTACGTCTTTCTTCCAGAATCCGTTGGGCTTCAGCTTGCTCACGCTCCTCCTGGATTCTCTTCAATTCATCATTATGCGAATTCCTTTGTTGCTCCAAACGAGATACTGCTGATGCAGCATCATTCGGAAGAGAGTCTGGAACTGCAGGATTACCCATGATCTCACTGAACCTTTGAAGATAAAAGCGTCTGCCTGCTTGGTTTCGTCCTCCCTTAGCATCGCTAAACTCATTATGGCCCTCCATATCGAGCACCATGTATTTGAATTGGTCTCTGTCAGGGGCATTATACTTTGACATAATAAGCAGTTCCTTGACGGTCGGCGACATGGTAAATCTCATACCGATCTTATCTGTCATGTATTTCTCAAAAATTGCCATATACCCCTTTGCGTCTGCAAGCTCGTCATCATCAATGGCTCCTACAGAATGCAAAGATATCCCTTTGATATCTACCTTCACTTTGCCATATCCGTATGGTTTAGCCATTCCTATCTGATGACTGCAACTGCCTTCATTGCCATGGAAGGTAATTGCAGAAAGAAGGGCTCCGAGTTCCTCCGGCCTTAGATTATGGAAACGTATGGTGCCTCCAAAGATAGCACCTGCATTAATCGGACGGATGTAGGTGTCCACAGTGTCAGAGCCGGAATGCCGTTCCCATGTCGCATCTCTATGCAGATAACGCTTCCAACCCCGGATCATACCATCATTGTAAGTCCGGTACGCATAATTCATATTTCCTTGGTTGCCAACTCCTTCTTGATCTATATAGATTGGATAATAGGAAGCTTTGGGACCATTCAACACGAGACGATAAGAACGAGAATCAAGCGACGCATTTTCACTCATAAATGGAGAAAACTGCACGCGTCCTTTAAGTGAAGACTCTTTGTCGGTATATCCGAAGATACATTCTGCCATATCATGATTGTCTTTTCTATGGTCTGCCGGCAATGTCTCGTATGGGGTGCGTTCGTATGGAAGCTTATACAGGAACGCAAGTCCCCAATCCTTGATTTTTGTATTATTTGCATCCATCCGGAAGAACACAGGTATCCCTTTATGGTGAAGCAGGCTATCATTAGCGTATTTCCAATCCGGGGAATCCGCATAAATGAATTTATACTGATTGAATTCTTCTTCTGTAAGGACATAACGTTTTGCGTTTTTGCCAGGAGTTTTGAAGACGAATTCATAAAATTTCCCGGCAGTCGGGGTCATGACCCGTGGACGTGGATTTTCCCATAAATCCGGCTGACCTGTCAGGACAATTGAGCCTTTCACTTCACCTTCGGGATCAACTTTCATACGGGATGAATTATATCGAGTGATACGGTTTTCATCTTGAGAGAACGTAAGGTCTTCCAGATCCTCCAACGACCCCATGCGCTCTATCAGACGATACTTATAATAAGCCGTCTTAGGATCGATCATTTCATCTCCGATCTGTCGCTCATCGTTAAGGTTTCTCCCCGGCTGTTTAGAAAATTCATCCTCAAAAACCCTACAGTCGAAATAGCTATCGATTTGGTCATGCCCAATACGTAACGGCCTTCCGCAATCGACGATTTCACAACTTCCGTCTTCCTTAATTTTGAGCCAACCACACTTAACGTTTCCTTGTTGCTCTTTCATCGGATAGAGAGCAGTGTTGTCCCATTCGCGCTGCGCAAAACGTGCGTTTTTGTCAAGGCGCATCTTGCCGAAGCTCAGGATTTCAAGAGTATTCCGGATAGCACCTTTTACGGTGGTTCCTGGAAGAAAGTATTTTTCTCCTATCTTGCTGAATGTGGAGTATTCTTCGCTGTTTGTATCTTTATCGTCGCGAGAATGACCATTGCGCACAAATATCGGAGTCTGTGCTGTGAGGCTTATCTTTATGGAGCCACTGATACCGTCAGAGAAAGGCACGTCGTGAGAAATCTTAGATGCCCAATCTGGAAATACTACCCTATCTGATAGTGGTATGAAATTAAATGGAGCCTTTATCATTTTCCTTTTTCTGTCTTTATTGGTTCAAATCCTATGAAAGCCATCTCTTTGGGTTGCAACACATCCATTTCTGCACAAAACTTATCCTTACTTGCCTCCCAATATTGGAGGAAAAGAAGTCGCTTGCCTGGCATGCGATGGGCTGCATAACGCCTCAAGCTCACCATCTCGCTGCCACCTTCAAGCATATCCTCTTTTGCAACCGTTTTTTTAGTTATTACATAGTCGCCGTCGACATACCTGATTCCCACCGACAGAAGCTCTTTGGGATAAAAAAGTTGTGCCTCCACTACGAAGGGATTGGATTTCGAATCTTCCAAAACCTCCTTCAGCTTCATAGGCAACTTCTCTGGATGATGGTCTACTTTGCTTTCTATCACTATTGGATCCGTAGCATCGCTCATCCAATAATATCCGACACACGGGGCATCGGGCAATATATCAATTGTCTTCATGATCTTTATCCGTCAATATTATACATTCGCCGGTGAAAACACCATGACCTCTGTTGACACCTCCGCCAAGTGGCAACATCCCATCGCAAAGGTCGCCGATGGCTGCCATAAAGGCTTTCTTGACATCCTCCACACGCTCTTTTACGCCGTCTTCACCCCATTCTTTTTCACAGGCTTTTTCAAGTCCAATCTCATCAATGAGTATCTCTGTTTTGTATTGGCTTCCCTTATCCCAGGCTGCCTTCTCGCTGAAAAGCGCACCTTCAAGCCCACCTCCGGTGAAGCGGTCGATAGAGACATGATTAAAAATCTTTTCTCTCATAGTCGTGCCTATGATATCGGAAAACAAAACATTCCCTCTTGTGATGGCGCTTTCCGGACCATTGCCCTCAGTGCCAAACAGAGTCCTAACTGCTGCATTATCCTTTCCTGTCTCACAGGGAATTTCTTTTTCATTTAAATCGTCGGAAAAAATACCTTTCGCTCTGTTCCAGTGGAAGGCAACACGATGAGCAAGAGCTCCCTTAAGCGATGAGCCGGGAATCAAGACAAGATTTTCGAGCATACGTCCTTCGATCTTGATGGTGCCATTGGCTCCGTTATCTGTTTTCCATACAACTTTCTTAGCTTTTACGGGAGTCATATCGGCTTCGTCATCTCCGTATCCTGATCCGAAAATAAAAAATGATTCCGGCTTCAATAGCAGTTGGTAGCATGTCACTTTAGGAGCGGCGTTCTTTGCATCTGATATAGGATCGCCTATGCGATTTGAGTTATTTTTCCAAAACTCCGTGTCGAGGGCAGAGGATTTCTGAAAATAGAGATCTAAATCTTTTTCATCTTTTAGATTAAGATCCATATATTTGATATCGACTACCCGTATCTTTCCGAATCCACTTCTCGTGCCTCCTCCAATGCGGAAGTCAACGGAAGTGAGCATTCTGAGCACCTCTTTCAATTCTCCTATGTTTTTCCCATCGCTGACCATCTCTATTTCAAAACAGAACCGGGTGCCGGGATAGACCACCTGCTCATTGAAGAGACCTTTGTCGACCGCTGTTCCTTTTTCGTTGATCCTTACATGTTGGCGTATCGGGAGAAGCTCATAATGCTTAAGAAGACTATCTTTTTGAATTGCGACAGGGGCCATACCGTCAATTGGCATTCCTGAGGCGCCAATGATTTTTGCTTCTGAGAAGATTATCTCTGAGCCTTGACTCTTATCATGGTCCTGAAATCCGAAGAGTGTCTCTATCTGTCTGGAATCTATAATACCATCGTCTAAAGCAGCTCTTGACTTAAGCATTGACCTTAACACTCCCGCTATGGATGTGCCGGGTATATATGGGAGTCCATTGGAATCTGTGGCCACAAGTGAATCGGTAAGGATATCCTTATTGCCTGACCCTACCGCAAGGGGAGTCTGAGCTTCTATTACGATCCGGGCAAGAAACCTGTGAGTATATTTTGTATCTGATGAATTTATATTGTCCATAATCGCTTACTTGCATTTTTTAGCCATTTCTGCGGCCAGATTTACAATCGCCATTCGAGCTACAGCATCCGACATTCCTCTGTCGTCTTGAAGGGTTTCAAATAATTTTTTCAGAGCCTTAAGGCAGCCGCCTTCCCATTTATCTTTGGCAACTCCATGCACAAGATATCCAGTAGGTTCAGGATAATCGTTGAAAAGATCGTCCCATAATTTGCCGAGATCGCTTGCCGAGGCCGCCAAGCTTCTGATAGTGCCCCATTGCGAAGAGAATTCTTTGCCGGAGAATTTGGAGGAATTGTCCTTGACCCATTTATTAACTAATTCAATTGCTTTGTTGGTCTGAAGATCTTCAGATTCTCTGCCTTTAAGGAAGGAAATCAAAGACGACGATGAAGAGTCAGCATTTAATGACTCATGTAAGCTAACTTCCGGCTTGGGAGAGGCAAGCCGATAGAGGGCGTTGCCATCGCCATCTCCGGCAAGAAACGACGGATTATAGATGACATGGCCGAATCCTTCGTTGAGATATGCGCCCACGGCACGTGTCTTCAGTTCCGGTGTGTAACCCTCGGGTAGACGGACTACGATGACACTCCCTTTCTCTATTCCGCAGCGGTCGGTATCGAAACATTGGCGCTTGAAGTTCCATGGGGCGTAGCGGAACGTACGCACCTGCGATTTCTCCCAGTCAATCTCTCCCTTAAGCCCCAACTGCTCGGCTGAAGGCTGGAATGTGGGCATCCCATACTCGTCAAGGAATATCAAGCGAGAATCGGCATAGACTGCTACTAATCCCTTCTGATTTCCATCCAAGGGTTTTCCCCCTTCTTCCTCAAGATAGTCGGCAGATTCTATCTTCACGAGTCCATACTGAGCCGAACGAGATCTCCCTATCCGGTTGCCTTTCTCAAGGGCCTCCTTTATTTTGTCGGTCAATCCTGCCTCTGAGTCATCCACTTCCACTGAGAAATACATTGTCAGACCTTTGCGAAGCGACTGATAGCCGAAGAGTTGCTCGTCTTTCGACCGGCGTGCATTGCGGTCGTAGGCAGATTTTATCGCAAAGTCAGTGAATGTCCTGACCTGTTCGGCCACCGGGGTCTTCCCGTCGATTGCCTTTACGCTCGGAAAAACATAAAATCCATTGCGACACTGTTTGAGCTGGAGCCCACTCATGTCTTTATTCTGTGGTATCAGATGATGGATAAAAAGTTCCTTTTCCGGCGCACTGAGTTTGGGATAAAACATAGAAGCCGGGACTCTGAGCCCTCTTATCCCATCTTGCGAGGGATGGGCGTCTCCAAAACGCACCCTCCCGCTATGGAAAAGGACCAGCGCCTCTTCGGGCGACACTTTCGGATAGAGAGAAGCGGCGACAATGCCTAAGAAATTACTGCCGGGAATGAAGTCGAGAGTTTCGTTTGGTCCGGTAGTGGACGATTTCATATTGAGTATCACATCTGATAGCAATGTGCACTTGAATTTTAATTTCTTCATACCCATATTATTTTTTTGAGTTCGTCACTACTGTAAAGGCGCATCTTCCGAGTCCTCGATTGCGGTTTTGCCCGAGCCGTTTCACGTAGCGCATAGCATCAAAGATTATTTTCTCAAAATCTTTATTGTCGGGCAAGTCGAGGATTTCTCCTTCGAGAGTGCATGGGACTGTCACTTCAGTGCGCCGCAGGCTATGGTCTACTGCTATGCCGTTGTCGTCGATTGCGGTGCTTGCAACAGTCCGATAGAGATAAGGCTGGAGGTTGCCTGAGATTATAGCTGCCCTATCTGTTTCAGGAAGCTCTGCATTGGTGAAATAGGCGCACCCTCTTGTCATTTCAGGACGCTTTCCGTCGCTGTCGCTTTTCCCGTCGAAATAGCCGAATGCTTCTATGGCAAGCTTGCGTCTTTCGGTGTCAAGTTCCTGATTTTTACCAGAGCGGAACTGTATTATGTCTTCGGCTGCTTCTCGCAGAAGCCCCTTAACAGTCTTTCCCGGAATATAGGGGAGACCTTGGAAATCCTTCACCACAAGCGCATCGACGTCGGCTCCTGCAGCCAGTCCCGAGCCGCAGTGCCAGTCGGTGAAGAATTCTACTTTATATCTGATGTTCATTTTCTTGTATTCTGGTTATTGATGGTGTGGATTGCCAATAGGTCATAGACGGGATAAATGTTAACGTCATATTCGTTTCCGTCCTTATCTTTTTTCTTCATTTGCCTTACCGATGATTGATTTGAGTCAAGGGCTACATCTGCAATGAACTTTTTCTTCCCTGCCGATACTTCCATCAGGCGGTCAAGAGCCTGCGCTGCCATTCCGGTGTTTTCATGCAAGAGCGTAAGCCAATTGCGAAGTCCCGATTTGACTGCATTCCCATCTTCTCCATCGAGTTCTTTGATTTTCTTGAGTAAGGTTTCCACCGACCAGCGGTTTCCCTTTAATATCGGGCTTTCAGTGTCAAGATAGTAGGGGCCGTATTCAAATGACGCCGTAGGTTGCGGTGTGAGTTCACGATCGGCAATGTCGTTGAAATTTGCCACGAAGCTATCCTGGACTTTGTGAAACATCAGGCAAGAGGCAGGGAGATTCCCCTCGTCTGCCTTAAACAGGGCTTTGGTGTCTTTCTTTGCCCGGTCGCAGAGAGCTTCTGCAAGACGGTAGCCGAAATGGAAGGGAAACGATGACTTTATGAATGCGATTCCTGCACACGCAGTCAGTTTGTCCGACCGGTCGCTGAATACGTAGTTTCCATTTCTTCTCAAAAGATTTGAGAGCTTGTTTTTGGTCTCTTCTTCGAAATATTCCAGGAAAGCTTCAGTGAAGGGGATAGCTATGTCTGCCCTGCATATAACGGTCAGGTCGTCGCCGCTCAATACAATAGGGCGCATCGGGATCATGGTCTTATCGCTTTTCAGCAACGGTTTGACTACTTTTTCAAACGCTCTGACAGCGGCGGCGGTGGTAGCTGCGTCAAGATTTCTTGAGAATTTACGGAAAAGCTCTTTGTCAGACCCTATTTTCTGCACTATCTGCCCCAGGCCATTGCCGTCGGCATGAATGATTGCAATCCAATCGTTTCCTCCAGTCATATCCTTGATGTCATGAGGCAGACGCGGTCCATAAAGGCTGATGTCAGGTCCGAATGCTTTTCGGCATAAGATGGTGAATGTTTCCTTCCGCTTTCCCTTTTCGTCAAAGAGTTTGTGATAGGTGGCTGAGTCCAGGTACTCTATCTTTTTGTCATTGGTTCTGATATGGGTGACGGGTAGGCCTGTCTCTCTACTGCGCAGAATTCCCATCAGGCCGATGCTGAGGTCTCTCATCTGGCGGCTTCGCTGCGTCCGTAGGTGACGTTCGAGTTGCTGCACAGCATCCTTGAAGTCGGCGTTTTTCGACATGTCAACGACGCTTTGGCTGATAGTGATGCCGGGTGCAAACTGCATCACTGTCTTAGGGAAGATTCTTACCACTCGCCGGCATTCTTTTTCCGAATCGAAGAGATATTTGATATTGCCGGCGGCATTCATGATGGCATTCGGATCTTCTTCCAGCTTCTTCAATAATTTTTTTCTCCGTTTGTCAGGATCGGGTTCTTTCGCTTCCGGGGAACCGGCATACAGTACCTCGGCAAAGAGGTCGGTGCAAATGCGCTCGACGAGTTCACTCGCCCCGACTATCTCCTTGAGCTTGTTGGTCTGATATATAAACCCCTGTATGCCCTGCACTGCGGCTCCGTAGAGATAATTTGTTGAGTTCATAATTTAAAATTCATAATTCATAATTCATAATGCATAATTGGCTGCGGACGAACTAAAGCAAAATGTTTATCGCTGACATTCAATCGAAAATGCATTTATGTATGATGGTATGTAGATAATATGTTGAGTTAAAGACGAATTACGGTCCCATGGTTGAGACTTGCTGCTTTTCCGAGTCCGATCCATCGGGGGAGCACGACGTTGGAGGAGAATCGGCCTGAGAAGCTGACGAGTTCCACGCCCTTGAAAATCACGCTCCCCTCAGACACCATGTCTTCAATATTGCACGTCACTTTGCCATCGAGGAATATGCCCATTCCTTTGGAGAAAGAGAGGATATTGCCTGTGAGGATGCGTTGGAGTAAGGAGAGGCGTTCGATTATGCTTGGGGAATTGCGATAGTCGTTGAAGTTGTTGCCATTGAGGGGCAACCAATTTTGAATGAGATAAGTCTCGGGATGGTCGGAGAAGCCGACATCATCCATCCAGTCAGCAATGGAGGCGACATGAAAAGCCACATTACGCCGCCCGAGGCAACAAGCTATCTCGTTCCCCTCGCTTATCATCGAAGCCAATATATCCGCCCCTTCGTCAATGCCGAGGATTGATGGGCTACCGCCGGCGAGTTTGTATTGGATCAAGGGGTATGCGTATCTGAAGCCTTGGGGAGCGTGATTATGAAAAAGGGGATTGCCACCGGAAAGCGCAATCATCACGCCACGGAACAAAGGGAGTTCAGCCGGGGTGATGATTTCTTTGAAATCCACTTTCAGGAGTCGTATTGTGGTGGTCATCATTGGCGTATTGGCTATTAAGTTTGATACGATATGCAAAGGTAGTAAAAATCTTTGAGAAAATACTTGGATTGCATAAAAATTTTTGTGCTTTTGAGAAGTTTTTTCGTAGGGTTGCCCCGTGCATTTTGTAAACCCGGCATTACCCTCGCGCGCATGTACGACGACGTCGTCGACTATTATTTGATTCTGATTTTGATTTTGATACTGATACTGATTATATATATCATAGGGCGCATAGTGGTGCATTCCACTGCATGCATTTGCATGTGTTTGCATTGGTTTGTATTTTCTTGCTATGTTCGTGTAGCTTTGCTTCATTTGGTCTATATTATTGAGTATTAAACTGTAAGATATGTAAGGAAGTGCATTGTGTAGCTGGATCCAAGATCTTACGAAGAGAAATGATTTAGTGCTCATTTGTATTTTATGATGTTCTGTTGATGTTTTTACTTATTTTGTCCCTCTGATGCATGCTTTGTATCATTAGGATGCTGCAAAATTACAAAGTATACTTCAG
>CAZWJO010000125.1:0-9282 GCA_964634905.1 uncultured Sangeribacter sp. | reverse complement strand
ACTTAATCTTATTTTAGTTATGTTAGAAACAGAATATAAATTTGGCGAGGTGCATATTCTCGCCGATCAGATCCAGTCAGCTGAGGATCATCCTCAATTCCATCGTATTTTTGAAAATGCAAACGGTGGAGCAGTATTAATCGCTCTTAAAGCAGGACAAGGACTTTCTGAACATCTTGCTCCTGCAGAACTTATGGTCAATGTAATTGAAGGCTCCATTGAGTTCACAATGGCCAACAAGCCTCACACTATCAATGCCGGTGAGTTTATGCTTGTAGGAGAAGGTGTTCCCCACAGTGTAGCAGCCAAAGCAGACTCAAAGGTGATGCTCGTAAAGGTCAAAGCATAATATATCGCACGCAAAGGCGCAAAGTAAAATCGGTCAGAACAAACATAATTTGAATAAATAAAATAAATAAATAAAATAAAAGAAGAGGAGCATAATTAGACAAAAATCTGTTTATGCTCCTTATTTTCTATTATATGGCACTAAATGAAGATCAAATAATTCAGAAGGCTCTTCGGCAGAATGAGATTATCCATAAGTATATAATGGCCATTGACCATGCTTTGCTTTGGATAGCTGCATTGAGTTTTGCCGCCTTTTTTCACCTCTCCCCTTCTTTCAATGCTTCTGAAGCTCTTTTGCTATCCACTTTAGTAGCATACGGAGCTTATCTTTGTGAGAGTGGACTGGGCACGTTGAAGACTGCGGCTTCTGAGTCAGCATATAGTCTTGATTTCCGCAAAGCGGGTATGTGGCATTGGATTGGTCTCAATATTGCTGTGAATGTCACACTGTCCTTGCTATTTTTGAGTAACCCTTCGTGGTATTACCTTATTCTTATTATCCTTACAGCCGGATGGCAAAAATATATGGATGGCAGAATTCCTCCACGCTTGATGGCTACTAAACAAAAAATCTTATAACGTCATGCATATCTCATCTACCATACCACTGATTCTCGGCTCTATCGCCGGAGTCCTTTTCATCGGTGTCTTCACTGCAGCATGGGTTGTGACATTCCGTAATCGTCGCAAAATTCATGCTTATGCAGGTACTAAGAATTCCTAAGAAATACTTCTTAAAACCATATAAATAACAAATGTAGAAATGAACCAATACGTCCTTTCTACGTTAAATCTTTAGATGAGGACGTACCGTCTCTTTCAATTTTCTAAACAATAATAATTTTATCTAATACACATGGAAAATACCAACAAAATGTTCTGCTACCAGTGTCAGGAAACAGCTCACGGCACAGGTTGCGTGCTCCAAGGTGTCTGTGGCAAAAAGCCTGAAACATCAGCTCGCATGGACCTTCTTTTATATTGCGTTCGTGGCATATCTTTAATCAACCGAGCTCTCAGAGAGAAAGGAAATCCATCTCGTCAGGCAAGCCATTTCGTAATGGATGCGCTCTTTACCACTATCACAAATGCCAATTTCGATAACCCTTCTCTCGATGATTATATCCGTCGCGGTTTTGAGTTGAAAAATATCCTCGCCGGCACTGCCAAGAAGAAAGGGATTGCCCTTCCCGACCTTCCAGAAGTGGAATTCCATGCTAAACCAGAAGAAGCCATGGAATTGGAAAAAATTACAGGTGTTCTCGCTGAGCTAAACGAAGATATACGAGGTCTTAAGCAACTTGCCATTTATGGATGTAAGGGAATGGCAGCTTACGCAAGACATGCGGCTAATCTCGGCTACGAAGATGAAGATGTCTATGCAATTATAGAAGATGCAATGGCAGAGACCGCGCGTCCTGACCTCAGCATCGATAACTGCTACAATCTCGTGATTGGTGTAGGAGAAGGAGGTATAAAGGCGATGGCTCTCCTTGACAAGGCAAACACTGAGACATACGGTAATCCTGAAATCACTAAGGTAAATATTGGTGTCCGCAACCGTCCAGGAATCCTTATTTCTGGCCACGACCTCAAGGATCTTGAAGATCTTTTGGAGCAGACTAAGGATAAGGGTGTAGATGTCTACACACACTCCGAGATGCTTCCCGGACAATATTATCCATTCTTCAAGAAATATCCTCACTTTGCCGGCAACTATGGCAATGCTTGGTGGAAACAGACCATTGAGTTCGAGACATTCAACGGTGTATTCCTATTTACTTCGAACTGTATTGTCCCTCCACGTCCTAAGACGACATATATGGATCGCGTGTACACAACAGGAGTAGTGGGTATGCCCGGTACCAAGCATATAGAACCGGGGAAAGATGGAACACCGACTGATTTCTCCGAACTCATCGCCCATGCACAGAAATGTCCGCCCCCAACAGAGATTGAACATGGTGAGATCGTAGGAGGATTTGCCCATCATCAGGTGATTGAGCTTGCTCCGAAGATTGTAGAGCTCATCAAGGAAGGAAAGATTCGTAAGTTTGTCGTGATGGCCGGTTGCGATGGACGTATGCCTTCGCGCGACTATTACACTAAGTTTGCTGAGGCTCTCCCCAAAGACTGTATTATTCTGACTGCAGGATGCGCCAAGTATCGTTACAATAAACTGCCTCTTGGCGACATAGAGGGGGTTCCCCGTGTGCTTGATGCAGGACAATGCAACGATTCATACTCACTTGTCCGCATCGCCCTCGCTCTGAAAGACGCTTTCAATCTTCCAAGCATCAACGATCTTCCTCTTGTGTTCAATATCGCATGGTATGAACAGAAAGCGGTCATTGTATTGTTGGCTCTTCTTGCTCTTGGTGTCAAGAATATCCATACTGGTCCAACCCTTCCTGCATTCTTTACTCCAGATGTTCTGAAAGTGCTCAAAGAGAAGTTTGGTATCGGTACTATTGACACTGTAGAGCATGATATCGAGACACTTATCAACAATAAGTAAGTTTATTAAATTCTAATCAAAAGAGAGGGAGCATAAACAGATATGTTAGTCCGGTTATGCTCCCAATTTTTTATTATATATGGCACCCGAAGAAGATCAAATAATTCAGAAGGCTCTGAGAGCGGTAAATTGACCGCTGAGCAAAAGAAAGAATTGATAGAACACCTTATTGTTACGGTTTTCGAGGGATGGTTATGAAATTCGATGTAGACAAACTTAAGAAGATCGCTCGGCCGATGACCGAAGCGGAACATAGGGATATAGAGGAACGTGAAGAGAATCGGATTTCGTATAAACATATTTTGGTAAAAAGTACGGTTGAACATTAGAGTGTGTGGATATGTTTGAAAGATAGAAACAATGTGCGAAATTTACCGCAGAAAGAAAACATTATGAAAAAAGCATTCTCAGAATATGCCATCAATGGCAAAATAGCTAAAAATCGTTTCATTAGAAGCGCAACAAACACTCATCTTGACAACGTAGACGGCACTATAAGCGATGCCGAAATTGAAATGTATGACGCCCTTGGCCGAGGTGAGGTAGGAACAATCATCACGGGCCACATGAGCGTCTCTCCCGACCTTGACTACCGTGCTGATATGTGCCAACCATCAATCGGCAACGACGAGTTTCTTCCCGGCATCAAGAGAGTCGCCGAAAAAATCCATGAATACGATGCACTTGCCATCGCCCAGATTTCGCTTGCAGGTCCGAAAGGACTCACTCCGTTTAACTTCAACGATTTGACTACGGAGCAGATGGAGACAACTGGCAGATGGTTTGTCAAGGCTGCCGTCCGTGCTAAGAAAGCCGGTTTTGACGGTGTCCAAGTTCATATTGCACACGTCTACTTCCTTCAGGCCGTTGTCAGACGTGAGCTCAACCTCCGTACTGACAAATATGGTGGTAGCGATGAAAACCTCATCCGCCTCCCGAAGGAGATTGTAGAGGGTATACGACGCGAATGTGGTCCCGATTTTCTCATCTATGTGAAGATGAACGCCCACAACACCAACGCAAACAAAGATGACTTTGACCTACTCGCTTTCTATGTGGACACCCTTGCTAAGGCTGGAGTGAACCTTGTCGAAATTAGTGGTTATGACTTTTATTTCCAACCGCGTACGGCTCAGTGTTATTATCTCGATGCCGTAGAATATCTCCGTAAAGAATTCCCCGAGCTGACACTTGCACTCGTCGGAGGCATCTACACTGAGGAAGGGATCAATCGTGTGCTTGAAATCTGTGACTTCGCATCTATGTCGCGAGCATTGTTGACTCAGCCAGACTTCATCAACCGTCTACGTGAAAAGGAACTTGAGAAGTCGCGTTGTCTTCACTGCAACAAATGCTTTGAGATTTTTGCCACAAAATTCGAGCGGTGCGTCTACGGCCCCGTAAATCCCCAACTTGAAAAAACATTCGGCAAATAAGAGCACGTAAGGGAAAGCTCCTTCCCCTAAAAAGCGCTACAGGGAAACCAAGACGTCCCTGTAGCGTATATGTCCTTGGATATGCAGAACAATACAATTCATACGCAACTCTTCAATTCAAAGATTATTCTAAGATGAACGCTAATCTTTTTGATGCGGAGGAGAGAATAGCAAGGCACGAAACCCAGTTCTCCATTGACGAACAAAAGTGTTTTGAAATGTGTCAACGGTTAATTTATAAAACTAAATCTCTCAATCAATGACAACTAAACTTTCGAAATCGAAAGTTTAAGTATAATATGACTTGTCGTAGATCGTATTTTGAGTATATCAGTTTTCATATTTACTTCTCGATTTCTTGATAGGCTTCATATTTACTTTTGCCCATTCAATAAGTGGATACAGTAAAGGTAGCAAACTTTTTCCGCGTTCAGTAAGGCTATACTCTACTCGTGGAGGTACTTCAGCATATATTTTACGGTTGACAAGATCATCAGCTTCAAGATTCTTTAGCTCCTTTGACAGTACTTTTGATGAAATATCGGGGATATATCGCAATATATCGGTGAAACGAGCTATTCCTAAAACATCAAGCAAAAGCAAAATCAGCATTGGCCATTTGGCTCCGAACCGCATCACGACATTACGTACCGGACAGTTGTCTATATCCAAAAAATATTTTAGTTTTTCTTCCATTTCAATTTATCTGATATTCAACAATTGTTACCCGTAGGTAAGCATGATACCTTTAGGTAACTTATTGGTTTACTGAACAAAATACATTAGATAAACGTTATAATAATGTATTTCGGAAAGTAAATTTCTGATACAAAGTTAGTGAATTTTTTATATAAAACAAAAATTAATTAAGAAGATGAGCAATTACACCAAAACACATGTAGCAGAGGGTGCTCCACGCACAGAGCTACACGATACACTCAAGCTGACTGGTGCAGAGGTATCGATCAACAATCTTCCTGCAGGAACAGTGATACCTTTCTACCACAAGCACAAAGAAAACGAAGAAATATATTTTATTGCAGCTGGCAAAGGCTTCATGGAAATCGATGGTGAGAACGTACCTCTTGAAGCCGGTGATTGGCTTCGTGTAGATCCGGAAGCCAAGCGTAAGCTTCATGCAGAAACGGACATGATTGAAATTTGTATCCAAGTAAAGGCTGGTAGCCTCACTCAATGGACCGGTGCCGATGCAGAACTTGCATAAAAGCATTATTGAATCGTAAAGGCATTATTGAAAAATGTCAAGGACGCTGCTGATTGGAAAAATCGGCAGCGTCCTTGCTATATGAGCAATAAATTTATAGTTGAAACTCGTAGGTTGAATTATGTATTCAAATCCGTAATGCAAAGATACTAATAATTTTTTTAATAACAAAAGTTCGTGAAAAAAATGATACCTGTTAACACGGAACGCACCCATGCAAAGTAAGTATAATGCTCCCAAGAAATTGAACTGCTTGTTTTCGGACAAAATAATTACTCAATTTTCGGATTTAAAATCACACTATAGTTGAGGCTCATAATCGCATGGAATTTAATCGCGCAGAGGGGCAGAGATAAATATGCTTACTATCAAGCAAGACCGATCTTTCATGGAGCGGCTGGCTAAGTTGCGCCATATAGCAGCACTTTAAACTGAAAAGACTCTTTTTTAGTGCTACCCCTCCGGGGTAGTTGGGAGTCAAGGAGGGTTGAGCCCCCGGTTTCACTGATGGTTAATAAGATTTTAGCCCTCCGGGCTATGTCGAAGTGATGAAGCTTTGAGTTGCTTTGGTACTTTTGGCAGACTGGTGACGGATGCGGAGCATCCTCTCTACACTATTTAATGAGTGGTATTTATTTAAGATACGAATATTCTTAACTTTTAAGTTACTTTGTTTGTTTCATTAATAAAGATTTTGTAACTTTGCAAAGTTAACATATAAGTTAAGTATGACGCAGAAATATTATTTAGAGTTGATTGAGTAACATAAAGCTGCAAATTTCTACAGCATTCATCTCAACGAGAAGGAAATTTCAGAATTAGAAAGTTTTTTTGAAAAATTTCCTGAAGGCAGCCAGTATGATGAAGACGTGGAAACCTTAATCGCTTGGCTTGATAAGATAGGAGAGATTGGAGCCTTGGAGCGATATTTCCGCCACGAAGGAAAGTATGGTGATGGCGTGAGTGCCATACCTATTGAAACAAGCACTCTACGCCTCTATTGCATACGCCTTAATGACAAAATCTTGATATTTGGTAATGGAGGAATAAAGGACTGCAAGACGTGGGAAGAAAGCGAGACTTTAGCGGAATATGTCGAAATCTTAGTTGATACCAGCCGATTTATATCTTCAAGAATAAATGAAGGAACACTTTATATTGTCGATAAAGAATTAATTGGAAACTTAAATTTTACGAGAAATGAAAAGAAGTAGCATCATAGAAGCAAGGAGAGCAAGAGTATCTGATGAAATCAGACATCGTGTGGACTTGTCTTTCCTCATAGTGGATAGAATACATTCCATTCTTCAAGAACGAGGTATCAAGCAGAAGGATCTTGCAGATATGCTTGGAAAAAAGGAATCTGAAATCAGCAAATGGATGCGAGGGACTCATAACTTTACTATTGATACCATTTCCTCGATAGAAAATGTACTTGGGCAACCTATCCTGCAAGTCGTGGAAACTTAAGAGACTAAACTAAATTCGAACGAAAATATTATGAAGACAAAAATGCATATATACAATGTCAGTGAAGAATTAAACCAAATTTTTGGCTCATATCTTTATTTATGAATCCAATCCGTACATTTCTGTGCTTTGAAAAAGATACGAGCCATACAAAACGCTGTATAACAAAATAAAAAATTTCTGCGAAAGTCTGCAAGTTCTGAGCGACGAAGTAGTGCTGAGCCTAAAAATATACCAAGTTCCTTTACATCAAAATGTAAGGTTCTTTTCGTTTGGAGAACATGGCTTTGAAGAGGGCTCTGATGTATGCAAGAGACTGAACGTGGAGCGCACTAACTACATAGGTTGCATATATACGGATTTTTTTGTAATTTTGTGGAGAAATAAACAATCCTAAAAATGAAACGAGTAAAAATAATTGCCGGTATAATATTATGCTTTTGCTTGCCACTGCTAATCGTAGCTTGCCATAATGACGCTGAGCCTAAGCCAGCGATTGAGATGGTGTATGTGCCTATGGCTCCGGATTATACTGATCCGCTTATGTGGCATGTCATCAGGAATGATTCTGACGGAACTGGGGCTGATGTGTTTTATATCCCATCTACTTGGGAGTTTGACTGGACTACGACTGATGGTGCCATTTGCCATTATGCAGATCCCTCAAGAGAGGATCACCGTGCCGATATGAGCATCGAAATAGAAGGGGTGGCTGACTACATGGCAGACGGAAATGACTTCTACTCCCCTTTCTACCGTCATATTACTCTTGATTCGTGGGCAACCCTCAACGAAGATACTATCTCAAGACGTTATCATGACGTAGCATTTAAGGATGTAAAAGCTGCTTTTGATCTATATCTGAGAAAGCATAACTCCGGACGACCCTTTATCCTTGCGGGATTCAGTCAAGGGGGAAAGTCAGTGGTAGAACTGATCAAGACTCTTGATGAAGACACTCGCAGCAGGATGGTAGCAGCCTACGTGATGGGATATAAAGTGACTCCTAATGATGTGGCTTCCTATCCTTACATCAAGGCCGCTACCGACTCTATTGATACCGGGACTGTAATCTGCTACAATTCCGTGTCAGACGTAAAATATACAAAACCAGTGGTGGCGGCTCCAAACGTAATGTGTATAAATCCTGTCAATTGGAAGACAGATGCGACTCCGGCTGTGCTCGACGACTCTATCACGGTGACTCTTGATTCTCATGCTAAAGTGCTTGTAGTGGAAGGATATGATGGCAGTTCTCTGCCAAATATCCTTGACATCCTCAATACTGGCGACTACCATGGAGCAGAGCCATGGATATATAGCGAATGTCTACGCAAAAACTTCCATCAACGCATTCAATCATGGAAAAATTTACGTAGATGATACGAAAATCAGATTCATCCATCAGTCGAGAGTCTGGACTCCTCCTCCATTGACCATCAAGGTCTGTCCGGAAATCCAGGGAGACATCGGGGAGGCGAAGAAGAGGACAGCTTGAGCTATATCTGACACTTCACCGAGACGATGTATCGGAGTGTGCGCCAGCATCCGCCCTTCAATCTCCGGAGTCATAACTCCAGCTAATGCTGCGGTGCGGGTCGCTCCCGGTCCGACACAGTTAATGCGAATCCCCATCGGACCGAAATCATGAGCTAAGTTTGCCGACATGTGGTTGAGGGCAGCCTTAGTAGATGAATAAATTGCTATACCCGGGCTATGGTTGATACTGCTCATCGAAGATATATTGACAATACTTCCGTAGCCGGCTTTCTCCATGTGAGGAGTGGTAAGCTGACATAAACGCCATGGAGCGAACACATTCATGTTATATATCTTCTCCACGTATGCTCGGTCGATCTTGAAGGGGCTTTCCGTTCCCCCGCCACCTCCACCGGCGTTATTGATGAGAATATTGATTTTGCCGTAGGTCTTTAGAGTGAAGTCGACCAAATTAACAAGATCTTCATCCACAAGGACATTGCAAGGACACGCCACGGCTTCTCCTCCAGCTTCCTTTATGGACGACACAATATTCTCTGCCTTTGAAAGAGTACGGTTACTTACGACTACCTTTGCACCAGCCGCTGCCAGAATCTCTGCACATCCGGCGCCTATTCCGTCGCCGGCACCAGTGACTATCGCCACCAATCCGGTCAAATCAAGTAATTCCTGTGGTTTCATAGATTGAAGTTGTATTTTTTTACTATTTCAACACGCTTAATTGGATTCTTGTTCATTTGGGGAATTTCCGTCTTCATGGATAATAGGATTCACTTTGTCAG
>CAZWJO010000124.1:0-9294 GCA_964634905.1 uncultured Sangeribacter sp. | reverse complement strand
TAACCCCTTAACCTCTTAACCTATAACCCTTAAGTTGAGCTTGCGAAACTTAAATATTTTCATTAATTGGGGGCAAGTTTGAAGTGCCTGTGTAAAATAATCATGGGTTCTTTAGTTTTTTCGATATTTTTTTGGTAAAATTCATTTTTATGCATTAAATTTGCATTTGAAAAGGTTGGTGTTATGTTGAGGCTGCGAAACGTAAATATACTTTTGACCTTTGAGATTAATCTACAAAATTAAAACCATGAAATTAAAGAGTTTATTATTTGGGGCACTATTATTATTCGCCTTTATGCAGGCTCTTGCAGTAGTGCCGACTGATGAAATCAGGGCAAAGGCAAGCAATTATTATGCTTACCCTTATCCAGCCAAGCCGCTTCCTGAGCTTACTGCCGCTCCCGAAGGGTATATTCCTTTTCACATGGAGCACTACGGACGTCACGGCTCAAGATGGCATATCGGGAAGAATGCCTACAACAAGCCTGTAGAGCTGCTGCTTCCTGCAGAGCGGAATAGCAAACTGACACCAAGAGGGAAGGAACTCCTTGCTCAATTAAGAAAAATTCAAAAAGATGCACAAGGGCGTGATGGAGAACTTACACAAGTGGGAGCGGATCAGCATCGTGGAATAGCACGCCGAATGTATAAAAATTTCCCGGAAATCTTTGCAGATTCTGCCCGTATAGATGCTCGCTCAAGCGTCGTCATACGTTGTATTCTTTCAATGGATAATGAGCTTCAGGAACTTTATGCTGCTAATCCAAACTTAAGAATCACTTCCGATGCTTCTGCCAAAGATATGGTATACATTGCAGAAGAAGCTTTGCAAGGGATGGACACTACATATTTTAAAGCCTACAATGCTTATACCAAGGATGTGCTGAAAGACTTTCATAGAAATCATCCAGATTCCTACGATTTCTTGAAGGTGATAGTCAATGATGAACAGTTTGCACAAGATTCCTTAAATACTTCAAGTCTCCTACATTATTTATTCAATATCGCCGCTAATGCGCAGAGCCATTATGATATGACAGCTCCATTCGATATTTTTACCGAAGAAGAGATAGCCAACCGCTGGCTTTATAATAATGCCAAATGGTATCTATCCGATGGCAACACGCGTTACAATGGCAATCTTCAACCTTATACTCAGCAGAATCTTCTTCGAAATATCATAGAGAGTGCCGATACCGCTATCAACAATGGAGGCAATGGTGCAAACATGCGTTTCGGACACGAGGTTATAGTTCTTCCATTTACTGTCCTTCTCGAACTTGACGATTTCGGCAAAGAGATCAACGACCTTGAAGATGTCGCCTCACAATGGAGAAACCATGATGTATTCCCTATGGGATGCAATATCCAGATGATATTTTATCGTCCGGAAAATGAGAAAGCTTCTGCCGACAATGTGCTTGTTAAGGTGCTACTCAATGAGAAGGAATGTCGACTTCCTATAGCAACTGATAATGCTCCCTACTACAGTTGGGCTAAACTCCGCCAATATTATCTTGATAAACTTGACACTATGGCCGACGGACGGCCAAGCACTCCGATATATAGTGTCGGAGTCAAAGTGACAGAACCGCTTGGCAAAGATATCAATGGCAAAGAGATAAGACTGAAAGATCTGAAAGGGAAGAAAGTGGCTCTAATTTTCTATCCTCACATGAAATCCTATAAAGATGCTGACGAGATGTGCGTCATAAGGGATAATTGGGAGAAACTGAAAAAAGCCGGATATTCTGTAATAGGTGTTAGCCCAAGCAGCAAAGCGACCCTAAAGAGGGTATCGGAAGAAAACAATCTTCCACTAATCCTCATTTCAGATGGCGACCATCGTCTGTCTGAGAATTTTGGAGTGTGGGATATTATTCATAAAGATGATGATCCCAAAATGGGAGTTGTCCCCAGGACATTCATCATATCGAAAAACGGTAAGATTGAAAAGGCAATTGAGGGAACAGACCTAACCTCCATTCTATAATGGCACAGAATAAAAACGCACTTCTTCGTTACCGGACTATCGACCGTTGCCTTCGAAATTCCGCACGCCGATGGACACTGCAAGATCTTGTAGATGCTTGTAGTGATGCACTTTATGAATATGAGGGGAAGCAAGACTTAGTAAGTACCCGCACTGTCCAGCTCGATATCCAAATGATGCGCTCCGATCGCTTAGGATATGAAGCCCCGATAGAGGTCTATGATAAGAAATATTACCGCTATGCCGACCCGGACTATTCCATCAGCAGCCGTCCTCTTTCCCAGCACGACATCGATGTGCTCAATCGTACCATAGATTTGCTGCGCCAATATGACGAATTCGACCGTTTTCATGATATGGCGGATGTAGTGAGCCGTCTACAGGACAAGGTGGCATCCGCTAATAGGCGTCGGCCGATAGTAGATTTTGAACGCAATCCCAATTTGAAGGGGCTTGAGCATCTCAATCCGCTTTACGATATCATTTCCAAGCGTCAGACTATTTGCATCAACTATCGATCATTCAATGCACGTAAACCTGCCCCTTTCATACTATTTCCATATCTTTTGAAAGAATATCGCAATAGATGGTTTCTGTTCGGATCCCGAGTCGATGACATGAAACTCTTCAACCTTGCATTGGACCGCATTGTTGATTTCCATCCATGCCCGGAAATTCCATATAAAGAGAATCCTGGCTTCGGAGAAGACTTTTTCGATGATGTAATCGGGGTGACAAAACACTCGCAACTGAAGAAGGAAAAGATTGTAGTATGGGCATCTAATTCCCAGGCAAGCTACATACTGACCAAGCCCTTCCACTCCTCCCAGAGAGTGATAGATAAAGATAAAACTGACGGTTCAATGACATTCGAGCTGGAAGTGATAGTCAATCGCGAACTGATAACTCAACTACTCGGTTATGCGGATGGCATAAAAATCTTAGCTCCCACCTCATTGGCTGATCAATTAGCCGACATTTACCGGAAGGCCGCCAATCTTTATTCTGATACATAAGCAGCTAAAACGTATCCTTTAGTAAGAAAGGGATTTTCCTAATAAGAACCTAAAGGCATTTGGGTTGTTGAAATAATATGAATGGAATAATTTTAGGGTTGATACTTCCCTTTCTTGGTACTACGTTGGGAGCGGCTTGCGTCTTCCTGATGAAAGATGGCATTGCCCCACGATTACAAAAGACACTGACTGGTTTTGCAGCCGGGGTAATGGTGGCTGCCTCTGTATGGTCGCTGCTCATTCCTTCCATTGAAATGACCGGTAAGGAAGGGTTTGCAAGCATAGTTCCGGCTATGGTAGGATTCTCAGTCGGAATATTATTTTTATTGCTCCTTGACAATATCATACCGCACCAACATATCGACAGCAATCAGAGTGAAGGACCGAAATCCAGAATTTCAAAGACGGCCAAACTGGTATTTGCCATCACATTGCACAACTTGCCGGAAGGTATGGCGGTAGGTGTGGCCCTTGCCGGAGTGATGGAAAACAATTCATACATGTCGATGGCAGGTGCCGTGGCCCTTTCAATCGGTATCGCCATCCAGAATTTCCCGGAAGGCGCAATCGTCTCAATGCCCCTTAGGAGTGTAGGAAATTCGCGCCGCAAGTCCTTCTTAATGGGCACATTGAGTGGTGTGGTAGAACCAATTGGGGCTGTCTTGACAATATTGCTTGCTTCTGTAGTGATGCCCCTGCTGCCATACCTTTTGGCATTTGCAGCAGGAGCCATGATGTATGTAGTGGTTGAGGAACTGATTCCAGAAACCCAGGAGGGAGTCCATTCCAACCTCGGCACTATAGGGTTCGCCTTGGGATTTATGCTGATGATGGTCCTTGATGTAGTGCTTGGGTAATTCCCACGTCAGAATCCGATTCTGACGCGAGAATTACTACCTTTGAGTTTCTCTTCGGAGCAGAGCTTTTCAAGTTCGATGAATGATGGTTGAGTACCGTTAAGAACCTCCGACATGAGTGCTTTCCTGACGATATTGTCGATCTCCCCTCCACTGAACTCATAGTGAGTCGATAACGCCATGGCATCCTCTTCTTTGAGTTCAGGCAATTTGCTGAGCCAAATCTTCTTCTTAGCTTCAATTGAAGGCTTGTCGAAACGGATCTTGAAGAGGAAGCGGCGCTCGAAAGCTTTGTCGAGATTGTCTACGAGGTTGGTTGTGGCAATTAGGATACCTTCAAGCTTTTCCATCTCCTCCAAAATAATATTCTGGATAGCATTCTCAGTCTGGTCAATGCTGCTGTTGTTGCCTGTCTTACGCGAAGAGAATATTGCATCCGCCTCATTGAAAAGAAGGATGGGCTTAAGAACACTGCGTTTGCATTCACGCTTGTAGCGGGCGAAAATTTCCTTGATGATCTTTTCGCTTTCGCCATACCACATGCTTTTGGAAGCGGAGATATCTACATGGATGATGTTCCGTCCTGTAGTGCGGGCCCATTGCATTACAGATTCGGTCTTGCCCGTACCGGGAGCTCCGTAAAGAAGCACAGCAATACCTTTTGACAACCCCTTCTCGTCCAGTCTCGCAACGAGAGTTGAATAGTTGTCTTCTTTGAGCGAGTCGCCTACCATATTAAGTCTTTCAGCCTCTTCGGGAGCGAAGAAGAGTTGTTTAGCTTTGATGTCAGAGGCCTTAATAAGGTTTTTATTATCAACCTTCTCAATATACATTGAAGCATCCTCACCAAAATAGAGCTGTTTCCCTTTGTCAGTCAGCTGGAGCGATGTAAATTCTCCAAATAGAGAAGAGTGAGTTACCATCTCCATCAGATCAAGGCGTTGGAGTTTATGAGTTTCCTCCCTGAATTCTTTGACAGATTTATTACGGTCCTTTATTGGATACATCTCACCCAATACTCTTGTCAAACTAAGGTCTTCAGCATTGGCGCAAGCATCACATCCAATGTAGAAAAGTGCCCTCAGGTCGTCTTCAGGGATCACATCTTTTATATGGGTAAGCACAGGAATATTGTTTTTATTGGCATCCTCAAGCAAATTGATTTTCTCTGAGAGGCGTTCCATCGCGTTGCTGTTGTCAACATCATGCTCCCTGCTGTAGACATAATCTTTCACTTTTTGAGCGAAAGAATAAAGATTCAGCCCAAAATATTGAGGTCCAAACGCACCGAAATCATCCCCCAACAGGAGCTTCTGGCCCTTCACGGTGAGGGTCATTTCCTCCTTGTCGCCAGAAAGCTCAATAAGATTGGATTTTAGCAACGGATTGGAGCCATCAAGAAGCGACTTCTTCACCTTAAACCTGACACCAAAGGCCTCATACATGTCTTTTAGTGTTGCAGTTATATCAGAACGTCGATCACCTTCGCTGTCTACAAAATCTTTGCAGATTTCGTAAAACAAAGCCCTATCCGGAAGAGTATTGATCATAACCTTTAGGTCTTTTACCAAAGGCATTTCAGCATTATCGGCTTCAATGCTGTCGACAAACTGAAGCATAGCTTCGGATGTCACATCATCGTCCTGTATCTGAGAATCGACCAACTTGCATAGGTCGTAGTTGTCAAATTCCTTATCGAGAATCTGGCTGCTACGGAATTCCGGTTTCTTGTTATCGAGCACACACCCGATAATATAGTTGGTCACAAGAAAGTTTTGTCTTACGAGCCGACACTCGCTTAGGTCGGTCTGCGCCACAAACCCTTTCTTCAGAAGGTTTTTAAGGGCAGGGACATATTCCATCACATCAAGTTGGGCAGCCCCGAAATATGTGGCCACGTCATCAAGGTCGGAGCAGCGTCCGGCACAACTCCTATCAAAGAGCGCCGCAAACATGATGGCCTCCTCCTTCGATTCCAGACCCAAGGATGCCATAAGACCTTCAAGAGCCTCAGTCAATTCTTTTGTCGCTAATCGTTTCAGTTTGCCATCACGCAATTTGGCGGCTGCTTGTTTCAGATACTGGATGGATTTCTTGCTCATAACTGTGATTTATATTAGAGTTTGTCTATAAGTATCTTTGTGACTACAAAATTATTCCCAACATGTCTCATTCTGCGAGACACATTAATATATTCTGATTTGCTGTGCTATTAAATATAGATATATTGATGATTTATTTCAAAATTTGTGCTCAGTTTTTCTCAATTTTATATAATCGTATTGAAATCTTCCCCTGCGACCTCTGCCCCTTGCGTTCTCTGCGTGAGAAGATAGAGTTAACGAAATTTGAATTTTAAGTTCACGCTACAAAATTACTACGTGTATACGCAATGATTTTGCGTAGATGAAAAAATTTTACTATTTTTGCAAAAATTTTTATAGGGAAGTAAAAATTAAAGGTTATGATATATTTCAATTGCGACTATATGGCCGGAGCACACCCAAAAGTGCTTCAAGCTCTTAGCGAAACCAACCTTCTCAAAACCGTCGGCTACGGCGACGACCCCTTCACTGCAGAAGCCAAAGCCAAGATTCTCCATGCATGTGGACTCGCAGAGGGAGCAGTATTTTTTCTCGAAGGAGGCACTCAGACCAACAAAACCGTAATTGACCGCATATTGAGTCGCAACGACGGAGTCATTTGCTGCGACTCCGGACATATCAATGTCCATGAAGCCGGTGCAATCGAAGCTGACGGGCACAAAGTGCTTCCACTTCCTGGTGAAGACGGCAAACTACATACCGATACCATTCGCAAATACGTCGAAGACTTCTATAACGATAAGACCAATGAACATATTGTACGCCCTTCAATGGTCTATATCTCCCATCCAACTGAATTCGGCACCCTTTACACCCTTCCAGAGCTTGAAGACATCTCCAAGGTATGCAATCAATATCGTATGCCACTATTCATAGATGGAGCCAGACTTGCTTACGGTCTCGCTGCCGATGCCACAGACGTTACTCTTCACGACATAGCTCGAATTGCCGATGTATTTTATATAGGAGGAACAAAATGTGGAGCCCTCTTCGGAGAAGCTGTGGTCTCACGTCGTCCCGAACTCCTCCCCCGTTTCAAATCCCTCATGAAGCTCCATGGCGCCCTCCTCGCAAAAGGCCGTCTACTCGCAGTCCAATTTCTCGCCTTATTCACCGACGGCCTCTATAAACAAATCGGCAGAGAAGCCGACCAATTCGCAATGCAGTTGCGAGGAGGCTTTGAGAAAAAAGGCTATCCAGCATATATCGACTCCCATACCAACCAGCAATTCTTCCGCCTTCCCAACGAATTAATCGACCGACTAAACCAGAATGTAGGCTTTGAACTCTGGGGACCCCGTGGCCACCGCCAATCCATAGTACGCTTCGTCACCGACTGGACCACGACCCCCGCCGATATCCAGACCCTCCTATCCCTGCTGTCTCCTGCGTAGTCTTAGTGATATTAGAGTGCTTACAAAAGATGAGTTTATTATTGGGTAGCCTTAAAGTTGAATATGGGTCTAATAATGGTATCAATAGTAACACTATCACCGATATTGGCAATAATCTCTGAGGCTGGTTTATAGGCCATCGGAGATTCATCGCGCGTGTAATCATTTATACTTTCCGAGTAGATGCCCTCCATTGAAGACTCAAAATCTTCCATTGTGATTCTGTCGTATGCTTGCGAACGACTCAATACTCTTCCAGCTCCATGCGGTGCCGACATATTCCAATCCGGATTTCCCTTTCCGGTGCATATCAAGGACCCGTCACGCATATTAAAAGGGATGATGCACTTCTCACCCAAGGCTGCTGAAATAGCACCTTTGCGGATGATATTGTCATCTGATATATAGTTGTGCACAGACTCAAACTGCCATTGGACCTCTACACCTTTGAAGAATTTCAAGAGCAATATTGAAATAAGACGACGGTTCAGGGTTGCCCATTTTTGGCAAAGACGCATATCATGCAGATAGTCTTCACGACCTTCACCTTCCATGTAACATAACTCTTTTGGCAAACTGGGTTCAGCCTCGTTATGTTTCTTCCGCATTCTCCACAAGACACCCTGCAACTCGCTGCGTCGCCCAGTCGCCTTGTATTCTTCGATAGTCTGTCGAATTAGATTTTCAAACTCATCAGCACCGTCGGTAAGATGCTTGACAGCTTTTCCCTGATAATGTTCAGCAACTTGCTTCCCAAGATTACGTGAGCCTGTATGGATGACTAAATAGATATTTCCATCATCATCCTTATCAAGTTCGATGAAATGATTCCCCCCTCCAAGAGATCCGATAGCCTTCTTGATTCGGTCGGAATACTTCAAATCCCGATAGCAACGTAGCTCTGTCAATATCCCCTTCGCTTCGCGATATATATCCATCTCTTCTCCAACGAGAGGTTTGAAACCGCGCTTTTCCTCACGAGTCCACATGCCCGACGGCACATTAGCAAGTATATGCTCATTAAAAGCATGGAAATCAATATTCTTAATCTTCCCTAAGCATATCACTTGCATACCACACCCGATATCGACACCCACAATATTAGGAATAACCTTATCCCCAAGATCGCCCGTAAATCCGATCACGCATCCAGCCCCGGCATGTACGTCAGGCATGATCCGTATCTTCTTATCCGAAAAAACGTCGATCGAGAGTAATCTCTTGATTTGCTCAAGTGCATTATCCTCAATATTATCTGTGAATATCCTCACATCATATCCTTCTATTGTTTTCATACCTTCATTATCTCATTTGCATCCATCAGTCGTCCGAAATTTTGGCAACTTAGGATTCACGCTGCAAAATTAGCACCTTATTACGCAAAGATTTTGCGCAAGCGGATTTTTTTCGACAAAAATTTTCACTTGCTGCAAGGAAAAATCAGAACCCTACGTAGGAGTCGAACTCCTTCTTGAAGTTCTGTAGGAACCGTCGCATGCACTATTTGAAGTTTCATCACAAGCCTTACGTGACAGAAGATATGCCATTCTAAAAAACGGTCAAACGACCACTTTTTGGAGTAAAAAAACTTTTTCTACCCTAAATAGCTATCTTTCTTAGACATAAAGGCGATTTGGTTTATCATCGTTGATTATTGTAGAAATCAACTCATTATCAAGTAATAGACCTGATGGCTTAATTCAGGGATTTGGGAACTATTCAACGGATGCTTGATGGGTAAACAATTGAGGTTCTTACCTAATTTAGTTGAAATTCCACCTGTCTCGAGTTTTTGATTTGAAAAGAGGGTTTTGATTTTGGATTTTAAAGGAGTTTTAGCGCAGACGCGGATTAGGGGTCGCTGTGTCGGCTTCGCCGTCACAGCGGAAGCCATCCGCGTTTGGGAAAAAATTACTTCTCAATCCGATA
>CAZWJO010000123.1:0-9296 GCA_964634905.1 uncultured Sangeribacter sp. | reverse complement strand
AATTGAAAATCTCAATAGCTTCGCATCCGCAACCCTTCCGTGTAGCGGCGAAGCCTCGCTCACTCCTCTATAATACCATCCCAAAACAACATCAAAAACTTACCTCGGAGAGGTATTCTTCTAATTGTCGAAAACCCAGGCTTCAGCCCAATGTCGGTAAAATTACTGCCTAGCCCTATGGAAGCTAATATTTCTGTCTACTGTTTTACTGGCAAACTAAGTAATAGAGCATGCTCCGCATGCGCCCAAGAGCGTCAAAAGCTAACTTATTTTACCAGCATTGGGCTTCAGCCTGTGGGATTCCGCCGAAGTTGAAAAAATCCGCATCCAATCCGCCTGACGGCGAAGCCGACACAGCGTAGCCCTATCCGCGTTTGGGCCAACACCCTTCTCAATCCAAAAAAAGGATAAAGAATATTAAGGAGAATGAATGGTCAAAATCTATTGAAAAGTGTAGTTTTAGAGGGTCAAAATCCATTGAAAAGTGTAGTTTTGGAGTGATAAATTCCATTGAAAAGTGTAGTTTTAGAGGGTCAAAATCCATTGAAAAGTGTAGTTTTGTTTGGATATTCAATTAAAATTCATTATCTTTGCATTATCAAAACTAAAAGATTCCTCGAGGAGCCTGAATATGGCATTAATTCCCTGCCTCGTCCCGATGCTTCGATTCTCCCTAAGTTCTAAAGATTAAGTAATTACGATGAAAATATAGTAATATTACAGGAGAGATTCTATCACGAATAATAGCCAAATGTGGGTAAAAATACCTACTTTTGGCTATTATTCGATTTTTTTTATTAACTTTGCAGAAAAAATGAATGCTTATGTTAATAGGAAGGGAAAAAGAGATAGAAAGCCTCATGAGAGCATATAGCTCCAATGAATCGGAGTTTGTGGCCGTATATGGAAGAAGAAGAATCGGTAAGACTTATTTAATAAGGGAAACATTCAGGGATAAATTCACATTCCAACATACAGGAATCCATAATGTCTCAAATCGTGATCAGCTTGAGGAATTCTTTAGAGCGCTTATTCAGCAAGGGCTCGATAAGTCGATTGCCAAACCAAAGACATGGTTTGATGCCTTCAGTATGCTTGAGGAGCTTGTTTCTAAATCCAAAGCAAAGCGAAAAATAATCTTTATCGACGAGCTGCCATGGATGGATGCAAAGAATTCAAAGTTTATTCCCGCATTTGAGCATTTTTGGAACGCATGGGCTTCTGCCAGAAAAGACATCTTCCTGATAATTTGTGGAAGCGCCACTTCATGGATAATAAACAAAATTTTCAGAAGTAAGGGTGGCCTCTACAACAGGGTGACATCAAAGATAATGCTTAAGCAATTCTCTCTCCACGAATGCGAACTGCTTGTCAAAGCAAATAGGCTTCCGTATAGCCGGAATATGATTATGGAGGGTTATATGATAATGGGAGGGATTCCATATTATTGGACAAAACTGAATCCTACTGAAAGTCTGGCAACAAACATAACCGATCTTTTCTTGGCTGAGGGAGGAGAACTTCATGGGGAGTTCAAATATATATATGATTCCATGTTCAAGAAGCCAGATAAATATATTCGTGTGGTAGAGGCGTTGTCAGGCAAGAAATCAGGACTCACACGTGAAGAAATTATCAAGAAAGGTCGACTTGAAACCAATGGACAGCTGACCAAAATTTTATCTGACCTTGAGGAATGTGGCTTCATACGTAAATATTGTCATACCGATAAAAAGACAAAAGATGCAATTTATCAACTAATTGATTGCTATTCTTTGTTTTATTATCAGATTGTTCGCAACGTGCATAATGTTGATGATCAATATTGGGCCAAGATAATGAAAACGCCAGCATATTATACTTGGTGTGGATTGTCGTTCGAGCGGCTCTGTCTGTTGCATACTCGACAGTTGAAGCAGGCTCTTGGTATATTAGGAATTATGGCTAATCTCTTTTCATGGCATATCAAAGCAAACGACTATCATCAAAGTGTGCAGATTGACCTACTGATAGACCGTGCAGACGACGTGATAGATATTTGCGAGATGAAGTATGCCTCTGACGGTTTAAAAGTCACCCCTGCTTTTCTGAAAGGAATAAAGACCAAGACAAGCGTCTTGCGTCAGTATATTCCTGAAAAGAAGTCTCTTCAAGTGGTGCTTGTCACGTCTAATGGCGTAATCAGAAATAAATATTCAGATGAAATACCGGTGCAGATATCTGCAGAAAGTCTTTTCATGCCATAGATTCATTTCGAATAATAGCCAAAAGTGGATAAAAATACCTACTTTTGGCTATTATTTCTAAAAAAATCATGCCATTCCCGAGAATGTCTATTTCTAAACCCTAAAGCCATTAGATGTACCAAATATTAATTCTCGTAGCATTATAATATATATTCGTAAACCCTTATCAATTTCTTTCTGAATAATTACATGTTTTCCAAAAAATTATTGTATTTTTGCATTCAGAACAACAAACAACAATATGAAAAGAGATCTAATATCAGGCACATCCCTCATGGGGCTATTATTATTGGCACTCTCTGTTTTCTCCGCTAAAGCGGACGAAAAAGTCTCTGTCAAGTTTTATACCCCCGAAATCGTAAGGATTACGAAGTATCCTGACGGCGCAGCAGCTAAGGAACGAGAATCCCTAGTTGTAATCGCAAAACCTGAAAACGTGAAAGTGACAGGCACTATCGATGATAATGTCACTACGTATAAAACCTCAGCCCTCCAAGTGGTGACCGACAACAAAACAGGCAAGGTAAGCTTCTACAAACCCGACGGCGAACTCCTCGTATCTGAAGGAAAATATGGTTTCACTCCAATCACTGAAGGGATCGATAAAGGTCGCTACAAAGTGATGCAAAGCTTTGCACTTGAAGCCGACGAACCCATCTATGGCATAGGTATGCTCCAGAACGGCAAGATGTCGCAGCGTGGCGAACACCGCCTCATGCAACAGTCAAACCTTGAGGACTTCGCCCACTTCTTCCAGAGCATCAAAGGCTATGGCATATTCTGGGACAACTATTCCCCAACAAATCTCAACGACAATGAGACCCTCGAACTGGAAAGTCAGGTAGGCGACCTCGTAGACTATTACTTCATGTATGGAGGCGATGCCGACGGTGTAATCGCAGATATCCGTTGGCTTACCGGAAGCGTCCCGATGATGCCACTGTGGACCTACGGTTTCCATCAAAGCCGCGAGCGATACAAGACCCAAGATGAACTCCTCGAAGTAGTCAATAAATATCGAGAACTTGGCGTTCCTTTCGACGGAATCATCCAAGACTGGCAATACTGGGGCAGCAACTACACCTGGAATGCCATGGAATTCATCAACCCTGACTTCAACCGTGCCCAGGAAATGATCGATAAGGTACACGATAACAATGCCCACATCAGTATCAGTATCTGGCAAAGTTTCGGACCCCAAACCAAACAATATAAGGAACTTAAGGAAAAAGGTCTGCTTTTCGACTTCGAGACATGGCCGGAATCCGGATTGACAGAATGGCCTCCACGCCGCGACTATCTCTCAGGTGTCCGCGTTTACGATGCCTATAGCCCTGAAGCCCGTGACATCTATTGGAATCATCTGAAACGTCTACACTCAATGGGTATCGATGCATGGTGGATGGACTCTACAGATCCTGACCACATGCAATATAAGGACTCTGACCTCGACCAACCTTCCGCTCTTGGTAGCTACCGCTCTGTCCGCAATCTCTTCCCATTCATGTGCGTGAGCGGAGTAGACACTCATCAACGTGCAGAAGACAAACAAAAGCGTCCATTTATCCTGACACGCTCTTACTTCACAGGGCAGCAACGCTTTGGTTCACAATCCTGGAGCGGCGACGTAGGCAGTTCATGGCAAAACTTCCGCAATCAGGTGCCTCTCGTGCTCAACCATACACTTACTGGCAATCCCAACGTGAACACTGACATCGCAGGTTTCTTCTCCGGCTCTTACAACAAGAACTGGGATCCGACATCCGCTGCAAAGAATCCTCAATTCCAGGAACTCTCAGTCCGCTGGATGCAATTCGGTCTGTTCAATCCAATGATGAGAAGCCATGGTGCTGACTCCTACAGAGAACTTTACTGGTATGGCAAAGCAGGAGAACCCGTATATGACGCTCTTCTCGATGCCATCAAACTCCGTTATCGTCTGATGCCTTATATCTACAGCACAGCACGCCGCGTAAGTGCAGACGACGACAGCTTCATGCGCGCCCTCTTCATGGACTTCAAGGATGACAAAAACACTTGGGACAACGGACGCGAATTCATGTTCGGTCGCAACCTTCTCGTTTGCCCGGTTCTCGATCCCCTTTATACCGAAGAAAAAATCGTAAAAACCGATGAAATCAGTGGCTGGAATAAGCAAGAAGTTACACTTACAGAAGAAGGCTGGCCGGTAGTGGATTGGACACTGAATAAGACATACGAAGTGTATCTTCCTAATGGTGCTGACTGGTATGACTTTTGGACAAATAAAAAGTATGAAGGTGGACAGACTGTTAAAGCCGACGCGCCTCTCGCTTATTCTCCTCTCTACGTAAAAGCCGGAAGCATCATCCCTCTCGCCGAAGACATGCAATATACATCCGAAAAACCATGGGACTATCTCACCCTAAATGTCTATCCCGGAGCAAACGCCGAGTTCGTACTCTATGAAGACGAAGGCGACGGATTCAACTATCTCGAAGGAAAATTCACCGAGATTCCAATGCACTGGAACGACAAGAGCCATACACTCACCATCGATGCCAGAAAAGGCAGCTACGACGGCATGCTCCAGACCCGTACATTCAACGTAGTCCTCCCCAACGGCACTTCCAAAGAAGTGAAATACTCAGGTAAACGCACCTCCGTCAAAATTTAGAGCACTCCATAGCTGCATCTTATCGCCTTTTTCGCGCGGAATGCACTATCTATTATTATCACTCCAAATTTTTTAAATGTAGCCATCATGCCCCACATGATGGCTACATTATCTTATGATGTTACGAATATTAATATTTATGATATATATTTTATAAGTCAAATTCGACATACTATGCCTTTGCGACAAATATGTAAATGCAATATAGCGGTTTGTGATTAAATTTGCAACATAATTCAAAACGTCATGAAGGCTGTAAAAATTTTAATTCTCGTTCGCATCCTGCTGCTATCGCTGTGGCTCCTCGGCGCATCAGAAGCCGCGGCGCTCAACGACATCTCTGTCCGCCTCTACGACCAAAAGAAAATCCTTGCCGGCAACTACTCTTCGTTTTGTAACGACCGCGATGGGTTTCTTTGGATCGGAACTGATGCCGGATTGATTCGGTTTGACGGAAATTACGCTGATTTATACCGTAATGACGAGCTGAATCCTCATTCTATAAGCGACAATAAAATAGTGAGCCTTTACACCGATAGCAAAGGACGTACTTGGGTCGGAACTGTCGACGGTCTTAACATGTATGATGACACCACCGATTCCTTCCGCCTTGCAAAATTACCCGGTAAGTTGCTCAATGGCTATATCCGCGACATAGTGGAATTCCCCGATGGGAGATTGCTCTTCATTGCTTCCGGGGTCGGTATTTATTTAATCGATAAGAATTCTATCGAAGAAGAGGACGCCGATATAAAAGTGAGTCCCTTCAATCTCTCTTTTGATGACGGAAGTGGCATCAGCCGCATGATCAATAATGACAGTAAAGATGTATTTTTCACTACTGTTGCCGGCTCTGTTTGTCGCCTCAATCCCGACAACAGCGTCGAACGCCTTGCATATATTGGCGCGAATGTCTCTAAGATATGTTGGCAACCTGATGAGACGTTGGTCCTTTCTTCGCAATATGAGGTGTTTCGTCTGGATCTTAAGTCGAAGTCTCTGACTCCTTTAAAGGTAACTGGAAATAAGAAAATTAAGGTTACTGAAGTTTGTTCCTCTGATGATGTGACGTATATCGCTACTGGCGGTGATGGTCTTTGGGAGGTGAAGCATGGAAATACGAATATTGAAAGAGCTGATAGGCTGACATCTTCAAACATTGATCTCTCTTCCTTGAAAATCGGAAGTGTCTTTAAGGATCGTCTTGGAAGTCTATGGCTGGGATGCAACAATAAAGGACTTGCGATGGCTCCGGCTCATAAAGGACCATTCTTTATGAGGTCTCTCGCTAAAATCCTTAGGGAAGAAGGTGGTGCCGAATTGACTTCCATGTGTGTCGTAGGTTCTGATATAGCTGTTGGCCTTAACAATGGCAAGGTGATTTTGATAGATAATGAAGGAGAGGTCAGAAAGGTTGTCGTGTCGCAGGGGGCTCCGGTGACATCTCTGAGTAAATACACGGATGGGCGCCTTCTTGTCGGACTTGCGCGTGAGGGTATATGGAGCGTTGACACCAAGTCTCTTGCTTTGACAAAAATCATCTGTCCGGCTTCCCTCTATCCAGGTGTGGTGGTTTCTGGTTGCGACAATGGAGATATAGTGGCGGCATTCGGTGAGTTGGGTGTTCTCCGATACAAACCGGATACTCGCGATGAGAAATGGTTTTATCCGGTCGGAGGAAGCAATCTGCTTTCCTGTGGGTATTATTCCGGAATATCAAACACTTCCGATGGGCGAATCTGGATAGGAGGGTATAGTGGAATTGCCTGCTATGATCCTGAGACTGACAACCTTGTCCCTATCGACCAGTCTCCGTTTGTAAAGGGTGTGGTCAACGATGTCTGTGATGTCCCGGGGGGTGTGATGATAGCTACCGACAGAGGACTTTTGCAATATTCACTCGGGAAGGGTATAATGAAAAAGTTCACAGTACTCGAAGGTCTCCCGGACAATGATGTGCGCACTCTTGAAAATGACGGTAACGGAGGGATATGGATTGGAACTATGAAAGGAATAGCCCACTTAATTGGGGCCGACGGGAAGATAAGAAGCTATGGGGGAATGTCGGGCATCTCAATGACTTCATACGTTTTTTCCGGTCATAGAGTTTCTCCTTCTGAGATCTTGTTTGGAAATTTCGAAAGTCTTGTGATGTTTGATCCGGGTTCCGTAAGCCGGAAATCATTTGGATCAAACGTTTATATCACCGGGCTTTATGTCAACGGTCAGCGCCTGCCCGGTGCAAGCCGAGCCGGCTCTTCGATGATGTTGGAAGGCCCGGTGGCTCACCCGGAGACGATTCATCTTTCTCACAGGGACAACTCCCTTGTAGTCAGATTGTCTACACTTGATTTCAGAGACCCCTCTGACTTGGCGTATGAGTGGCAGTTCGAGGGCGAAGGGGAGACGTGGCACTCTTCATCTCCGGGGGAAAGCGTCATCTACCTTCCTCCGCTGGAGTCAGGACATCATAAGCTCAGACTCCGTGGCTGCGAAAATGATATGGTGTCGGATGTCACTGAAATGAATCTCAACGTTAAGGCCCCATGGTATCTTTCAAATATGGCGTACGCTTCGTATATCTTCTTGCTTGTCATAATGGCCGCCCTTATTTATAAGGTGGTGAAGAACAAGAGGGAAGAGGAGCTGTATGAAACAAAAATCAAATATTTTATAGATATATCTCATGAACTTCGTTCTCCGGTCACCCTGATGTTGAGTCCGGTTGAGACTCTTCTGAAGCAGAATCATTCCCCTGAGACCACTTCTCAGCTTCTCACTATGCGTCGCAACGGACAGCGAGTTCTCAATCTCGTAGACCAGCTTCTTGATCTTAGGAAGATTGAAAAAGGGAAAATGAGACTCGTGTATTCCAATACGGATATAAAAGCTTTTGTCGAAGAGCTTGTTGAAATGTTAAAGCCGATGGCAGAGGAAAAGAAGCAAACCCTATCTTTTTTATGCCAAGAGAAGGAAATTTGGGGGAAAGTGGATGGCAACAATCTTGATAAGATTCTCGTAAATCTCATTTCCAATGCCATAAAATACACTCCCGATGGGGGAGAAGTGACGGTGGAGCTCAAGCTCTCAGTTGATTCTTTAGGGGCGCAGATGTATTCAGTCATTGTCACAGACACAGGCATTGGTCTGGATAATAAGGTGCTCTCCCATCTCTTTGAAAGATTCTACCGTAACCGAGAGTATCATCATGGCAATGCCTCCGGCTTTGGAATTGGACTCGACCTCTGTATGAGGCTCGTAGAGCTACACAAAGGAGAAATAAATGCCAAAAACCGGGAAGATGGCATCAAAGGAAGTGTCTTTTCTGTCACTCTTCCCCTCATTCCGGCGGATGGCATTGATAAGAAAGATAAAAATGAATCCCAACATCGTCCTCTCCCTATCGTGATGCCGGCACCCACATCCATTACAAAACCCCATAAGTCCGGACAAAGGTTAAGAATTATGGTGGTCGACGACGACAAGGAACTCCGTGAGTATATAAAGGAATGTCTGGGAGCATCTTATAAAGTTGTCACTTTTCCTGATGCTGAGTCAGCATTGAAGGAAATATCTGAAAAACTTCCCGACCTTATAGTCTCGGATATTAAGATGGGTGCTATCGATGGAATTTCTTTCTTGCGTAGACTAAAGACAAATATGATCACGCAGCATATCCCGGTCATTCTCTTCAGTTCCTTGTCCGGAAGCGACGAGCGCGTAAAGGGTTGGAAAAATGGAGCGGATGGATATTTGCCAAAGCCTTTCTCCATAGAGGAGCTTGAGGGAATGATATCCGGTCTGCTTTCTACAAGAAATAAGCTCAAGGGTAAATACTCCGGATCGCAGGCAGTGGTTGACAATATTGTGGCTCCAAAAGTGAAGGGTGTTGATGCGGATCTTATGGAGAAAGTCAACAGATATATCAACGACAATATTTCTGAGACAGCAATGAACGTCGATGGCCTTAGCGAGTATGTAGGACTCAGCCGATCTCAGCTGCATCGCAGGATGAAGGAGATTGTGGGCGTGGCTCCAAGCGACTATATTAGAAATGTCAAGCTAAAGAAGGCTTGCGAGATGCTTTCGCAAGGGGATGTCGATATTGCTCAGGTGGCATTCGCCTTGGGATTCAATGCGCAATCGCATTTCTCAACTCTCTTCAAACGCTACACGGGCAAAACTCCCTCTGAGTATCGTAGCATGGAAAAAGAAGGGGCAGACAGTAGTCTCTCTGGCACGAATAGAAATATTTGAACATGCTATTTTATTGATAATTAGATATGATGTTACAAATTTGAATCTATTTGATAAATCTTTAGATGGGGTAGTATACCAATTTTAAAACATTTGATATGATATTTTAAGATGGTTGCATTTGTATCCCATCTTTG
>CAZWJO010000122.1:0-9310 GCA_964634905.1 uncultured Sangeribacter sp. | reverse complement strand
GATGTTTTATCATCGGTATTTTTGTTGGCCTTTGGACTCGCCACGACATGAGCCCCCTTGTCAATGCACTCCTTATCTCCGGTTTTTGTGGAGGTTTCACCACATTCTCTTCATTCAGCCACGACAGCTTCGCAATGATTCAAAAAGGACAATGGTGGAAATTCATCTGCTACATCGTCCCATCCGTAGCCCTCGGTCTTCTCTTTGTATGGCTCGGCATCAAATGCGTCTCTTAATCATTCCATCTTTTTTATACAGAAGCACAAAAGCACCCTTCGGTCCTTTTGTGCTTCTGTCATATTTTTACTCAACTTTCCCAAGCTCAAGTTGAAGGTTAGTAGGATTAATGAGATTAAGAAAGTTAACCCCAGCGTCAGCTCGGGGAAATGCCTATCCTCCTTTCTCTCAGCCCGGAGAGCTGATTATCTTGTTAACCCCAAGCGGCAGCTCGGGGAAAGGGAATCACCCCTCCTCGACCCCGGAGGGATTGAACCATATCGATCTCTTAATTTAGTGACATTAGGGTTATTAAAGGTAATTGGTTAATAGGTTAATTTTTGGGCCACACTGAGTATCTGAAAAATATCAGTTGGCGGCTCAAAGCAAGTTATGTCAGGCTTCTCCAGCGTTCATTTCCGGAAGTCAACAACATCGAAAACTCCGACTTCTACCTCCAGCCCTATCTGCTCTCCCAAATAGTGAAATCAGTAGATGCCCCAAGGTAAATCTTAAACTTAACTTTCGCTTTGATCGCGCAGAGGAGCAAAGGGCTCGCTGAGGTGATTCGCAGTGCTGTCTATCCAATGCCGTCGAAGGCAGCAAAGTGAGCGGGGGCTCACTTCGCATCCGTTACGCATTGCAGGTTTCCTAATGCTTGCGTAGTGCAGGTCATTGGGTGATAATTTCCCGAGGCTGCCTCATTCATGCGATGCGGAGCGCAGCGAGCGAGCCTTTGCGCTCTTTGCTCCCTGCCGAAGCATTAAGTGGCAATCGGAAGCCCTTTGCGCCTTTGCGCGAGATTTCTCAGCGAGCCCTCTGCCCCTCTGCGAGTTTCAATTCAATGTGATTATGGGTCATAAAGATCTAAACCGAAACTTGAGGGTTTAATTATTGTCTATTTTGTGCGCTGCATGTCGGCCAGAGGGGAGAGGCGATAGGCAAACCAGGCAAGGATTAGAGATACAGTGGTGACGGCTACGTATGCTATCGCTGTGGAATGGAACATATTGCCGAGTCCTACGAGAGGGGAGACGACTGCGGCGAAAATATATTTTACAACGCTTAGGATTGCGGATGCTGTGCCGGCTTCGTCGCGTCCTACTTCCATCGAGAGAGTATTGGCGCTTGAGAAGATCATGCCGGAGAAAAGGAGCATCGGGACAGCGAATATCTCATAAAGATAGAATGGACACTTAAACCACATGATGGCCGCATCTGCCACAGCGAAGACAAACATACCGACGCATCCTACTACCATCGCCTGCTTCATCACCTTAAAACGAGGGGCAAGGTAAGACCCTAAACCCATGGCAAGGGCATTGCCACCGAAAATCAAACCAAATTGCAGGGCACTGAACCCATAATGTGTTTGGATTATGAAAGGAGCGGAGGATATGTATGCATAAAGCAGACCAATGGCGACAGCCTTGATAGTGACGTAGATCATGAACCGTCCGTTGAGAAAAAGAGATTTGTAAGCCTTCAAATAATCCTTGAAACTTGTGGCTTTTAGTCTCCGAGCAGGAGGAAGGGTCTCTGTATAGTGTGTGGTCCAAAATGTCATTACGACTCCGATAGCAAGAAGGACAATGAATATCCCTTTCCACCCGATACTGTCTGCCATAAATCCCCCTAATACCGGACCAAGTGCAGGAGCGATTCCGTTGATTGCGCCCACTATTGCCATCAGTTTTGCGAGTTGACGACCCATATAGACATCAGCAGGGATGGATGTGGAGAGCACCATCGCTCCGCCCGCTCCGAGACCCTGAAAGAGTCGGCATCCAATGAAAAAAGTAATGCTTTTAGATAGAAGTGAAAGTCCGGTTGCCAACACGAATATTATAAGCGAAACGATTAGAACGGGTTTCCTTCCATAGCGGTCGCTTGACGAGCCCCACAACACAGATCCGATTCCCATACCAATCATCGCCATTGATATTCCCATCTGGGTCATCGAGGGCGTAGTATGAAATTCCCTCATCATTGAAGGGATAGTAGGAAGATACATATCATTGACCAACGATGAGAAAGCACCTATTATGGCGATAAAAGCCACGAACAAGGCGTAGTTTTTCGGTGCCTGGGATAGAACTGGGGTGGTTGGTCGGGAAGTGGAATCTGTAGCCATATCATCAGTGTTTTTCAAAGGTATATTATGACTGGTTAACAAATTGGAATCTATTAAAGTTTAGGACCCCATTTTTATGGAGTCCTAAAGGCATTTACTTAAATAGGAGAGGAGCCATTTCATGAAGCGAACGGCGCCATGTCAGAAATTCATGGGCAGTGCCCGGAGAGACGTATGAAGTGGCATCGTAACCGGCGGCTTTCAAGGCATCAACTGACTCCTTGACACGATCAGGATTCTCCTTGCTTCCACAGCTTACGAATACCTTCTTCACGCCATTTCCTTGGAGTTCTTCAGGTGAATATGTTCCTCCGCTGAGCAGTCCGTAGTAACCAAACACTTCCGGACGGCGAAGTGTGATAAGCTTAGTTTCAATCCCACCCATTGACAGACCTGCCATTGCGCGATGGTCACGGTCGGGAATCGTGTTGAAATTGGCGTCTATGTAAGGAATAAGTTCATCTACCAATACTGTCTCAAACTCCTTAGCATCAAATTGTCCGATAGTGCCGAATTTAACGTCATTGGTCAAACCGTAGGTCATCACGATGATAAACGGGTCGATCTCTTCCGCGGCAATCATGTTGTCCATGATAAGGTTGGCATGTCCTTGCGAAGACCATGCTGTCTCATCCTCACCCCAACCATGCTGAAGGTAAAGCACAGGATACTTCTTTCCATCTTTGCCATACTGAGGTGGTGTGTAGACGAAAGCTCGTTTATGCTCGCCAGTGGAAGGAGAGTTGAAGAGCACTTGCTGCACATTGCCATGAGGCACGTCTTTCACAGCGTAAAAATCCTGGTCAGTAGCGGGGATCTCAATTCCGCTTTCCCATCGGCATGAGCCGAAATAGTTATTTGTGCCGGGATCATTGACATGAGCTCCGTCGATGATCATGTGATAGTAGTGGAATCCTTCGTCCATCGGGCCGGCTGTAGTGCCTGTCCAAGTGCCGTCTTCCTGCTTTTCGAGTTTTGTGCCTCCTTGTCCGCCAAGTCCCAGAGTGACAGTCACTGAGTTAGCTTCGGGAGCATTGACCTTGAAGCGGGCGTAACCCTGTGAATTGACCATTGGATACTCCTGTCCGTGTTGGTTCTTGCTTGAGGGGACAAAATCCTCCTTCACTTCCGCCGATGCAAGAAAGGCCGGGGCTACCGCGCATAGAGCTGCGAGCATTGTGTTTCTGTAAAAGTTCATGACTTAAATAAAATGTGTTTATAAATGGTATTGATGATGCAAAAATAGTAAAAAAATTTGTAAGTTCCAAAGAAGATTGGATATTCTCAAAAAGACTTAAAAAGTGAACTCTAAAGCATGAGTTGTGTTAATATAGTATAATAAACTATACAAAAGAAATACAGCATATACAATGGCTACTGATTCCACTACATCAAACGTTTCGGATCAAAAGATAATTGATCTGGCTACCATGCCTATAGGAGTGCGACAGATTTTCATAATGATTGTCGCCTCGCTGGGGCAGTTTATCGGTCAGGGACTCGCCACTCTGGTCGGTATTGTAATTCCACTCATCCAACTTGTGGCCCATCCTGAACTTAGTCCCGGTATTCAAGGGCTCATGGGTTGTATTTCACTCATAGGTATCATGGTTGGCACTGTGGTGTTCGGCAGATTGAGCGACCGTTACGGATATCTCTTCTTCTTCCGTCTGTGTCCGCTCATCATCCTCGCCACTTCTCTTATATGTGTATTCATACATTCTGTTCCGGTGCTTCTGGCGAGTCTTTTCCTAATGGGTTTTGCAATCGGCGGAGAATACAGCCTTGACCCCGACTACATCTCAGAACTCATGCCGGCGAAGTGGCGCACATTCATGGTAGGGCTTGCGAAGGCTTTGGCATCTGCCGGAAGCGCTGTTGTGGCAGTCATCTGTTATTTTATGATCACAAAATCGAAGGATCCTGCCATTTGGCCTGATCTATTCTATATTACTGGCACTATCGCCGCAATAATGTTTATTTCTCGTCTATGGTTTGCTCAGAGTCCACAATGGTTGATGAGTCATGGGCATGCTGATGAGGCTCAGGAAGCTGTCGAAAAATTCTTGGGACCAAATGTGCGTATGATTTCTGATATTCCTGCAGCCACTTCTTCCAAGCCGAAGGCAAGGCCGGAGAGTATGGGTGCTTTCATCAAGGAGCATATTCGCAAGATTATTCTTACCGGAGTGCCATGGGCTTGCGAAGGACTCGGAGTCTACGGTATTGGTATCTTCCTTCCGGTGCTTATAATGAGTTTTAAGATCGACAGTCTCCCGGCGACAGCTCCTGAAATTGAGCATATCACCCATTCAGTTGGATTGACTTTTGTGTTATGTATTGTGATGATGGTCGGTTTTGGACTTGGTCTCTGGCTGCTGAAGAAAGAAAATCATGTAAAGATGCAAATTGTGGGTTTCTGGGGAAGTGCTGTGGGACTTGGTCTTCTTTTGACTGCATATCTTTGTCATTGGCCATCTTGGGTAGCCATAGCCGGATTTGTCATCTTCGAACTCTTCCTCAATGCGGGTCCTCACCTAATCACCTTCATTCTTCCGAGTCAGGTATATGCCGTCGACAACCGTGGCACGGGCACTGGTATTGCTGCTGGAATCGGAAAAGCCGGAGCGGTTGCAGGCGCTTTTATAATCCCTGTGATGCTTAAAAGTGGAGGCCCGACGACAGTGATGATTGTCTCCATTGCTGTGATGGCAGCAGGGGCAATTATTACTGAATTGGCAAAACCTAAAAACAAAGATATACGATTAACGATCAAAGATAACAATCAATGATTGATGATTGACGATAACTTCTTAACCCTTAACTCTTAACTCTTAACCATTAAAGACTATGTCTTCCACAACAACGACATCAACCCCTCCTCCAAAAAAGACGCAGCCAAAGTCTGAGAAATATGTAATGACATTCATGAATATAGTTGTGCTGATTCTTTCAGCCGCACTTATCTCATGGATATCCTACGACACTTTCAAGCGTGTCAATTTCCTTGAAAATCATGCTTACATGACTTTCCAGTATTGGGTGTGTATGGTGTTCATACTCGACTTTTTCATCGGTTTATACTACGCTGAGAGTAAATGGTCGTATTTCAAACGTCGTTTCTGGTTTCTTCTTTTGTCGATTCCCGTGCTAAATATGGTTAACTATCTGAATATACATTTAAGCGCTGACGCACTGTTCTTTGTAAGGTTCATTCCGTTGGCTCGTGGTGCTTTGGCATTGGCGATCGTAGTGAGCTATGTTTCTTCAAATGCGGTGTCGAGCTTGTTTGCGTCATATATCACCATAATGCTCTTCATTGCATATTTCTGCTCGCTTATATTCTATCAGCGCGAGGCGGGGGTGAATCCTGATGTCAATTCCTATTGGACAGCACTTTGGTGGACTATGATGAATCTGTCGACCGTAGGATGCGACATCTCGCCTGTGACGGTGGCAGGAAAGATTGTGGCTGTAATATTGCCTATATCAGGTATGATTATCTTCCCATTGTTTACTGTTTATCTGACCGACTATGTCACCCGCACTTTCAAAAAGAATGAAGCTATGATTGCCGACCACGATTCTAATTCATCAAATAGCACTTCAGAGAATTGAAGGAAAATAAGTCGAAACAACTTCATAGTTAATAATTAGATATACAATGCATAAATTCACGAAAATTGTTGCCACTGTATCGGATAAGCGATGCGATGTGGATTTTATAAAGCAGTTGGCGGCTGCCGGTGTCAACGTAGTGCGAATGAATTCTGCTCATCTTGAGTGGGACGGATTCAAGAAGATTGTCGACAATGCCCGAGCAGCCGATCCGACACTTGCTATAATGATGGACACTAAGGGTCCGGAAATCCGCACTACGGTCACTGAGACCGGTGAACCCGTGGAGTTCCATGTCGGAGAAGAGGTCACATTCTATGGCAATCCGGATGGAAAGACTTCTTCAAAGGTAATCAACCTTAATTATAGCGATATAGCTAATGTAGTAAAGCCCGGCGACCGTGTCCTCATTGATGATGGCGAATTGGAGTTCACCATCAAGGCAATAGAGGGTAAAGAGATTCATGCAGTTGCCGATAATGATGGCTCGCTCGGTTCGCGCAAGAGTGTAAATCTCCCGGGGGTAAACATAGACCTTCCGGCAGTGACGGAACGCGACAAACGTAATATAGGATTTGCCGTGGATTTGGGAGTGGATTTCATTGCCCATTCGTTCGTGCGTTCGGCTGCCGACGTGAGAGAAGTTCAGTCGATTCTTGATCAGCGCAATTCCGCCATCAAGATTATCTCCAAGATTGAAAATCAAGAAGGAATCGACAATTTTGATGAGATTCTTAATGCCTGCTATGGCATCATGGTTGCGCGTGGCGACCTCGGTATTGAAGTTCCGGCAGAGAAGATTCCGGGTATTCAAGCTATGATGATCCATAAGTGTATCAGGGCTCATAAACCTGTCATTGTAGCAACGCAGATGCTACATTCGATGATAGAGCATCCTCGTCCTACAAGAGCTGAGATTTCTGATGTAGCCAACGCAGTATATCAGCGCGCTGATGCCATTATGCTTTCAGGAGAAACAGCCTACGGAAAATATCCTGTGGAGGCAGTGACTACTATGACAAAAGTTGCAGTTGAGGTTGAGGCATCCCTTCGCCAGAAGATGGAGATACCTCCTTTGACCGATGACGACATCACGTCTTTCCTTTCTCGGCAGGCCGTACTTTCGGAGACCCGTGTAGGAACTAAGGCTATTTTCACCGATGCATTCGGAGGGGTTGCCGCCAGATTCATAGCTTCATTCCGTGGGAATAATCCTACATTTGCCATTTGCCATAATAAGGAAGTATATCGTTGGCTTGCTCTCAGTTTCGGAGTGTCAGCCTACTATTTTCCACAGCCGGATCCGGAAGACCCTCGTCACTCCGTGGACGCTGTTAAGCAGATCGTTGAGGAAGACCATATTGGTCTGGATGACCGTATAGCCTACTTGACAGGGACGAAACGTGGGACACGGGCTCTGGAGATCCTCACTCCTGGCGAGATACTCAATCCATAGAGTTGCATTATGGTAACTATCCCTTTAAACCATTAAACCCCTCAACCGATGATACAAGAACTCAAAGATTTCAATAAGAAATTCGTAGCAGAGAAAGGCTATGAGCGTTTTGCTACAAGCAAATACCCCGATAAGAAAATAGCAATCGTGACATGTATGGACACCCGGCTCGTCGAACTTCTTCCGGCTGCCCTCGGAATCCATAATGGGGATGTTAAGATGATCAAAAATGCCGGAGCTACCATCACCAACCCACTCGACTCCACGATGCGATCCATACTCGTTGCTATCTACGAATTAGGTGTCAATGAAATTATGGTAATCGGACATACTGGCTGTGGAGTGCAGGGTATGAATGCCGAAGAAATGCTTCATCTGATGAAAGAGCGTGGCGTAAGCGAGGAACACATAGCCATCATGAAGAACAGTGGTATTAACCTTGATGAATGGCTTAGAGGTTTCGACGACACAGACGAGGCTGTTAAGGAAACCGTCGAACTTATCGCTAACCACCCTCTCATGCCCCCGACCGGAGTAAATGTTCAAGGATTCGTCATGGATACCGATACAGGCGAGCTAATGGAACTAAAAGCTTGATGTCTCAACTTTCGTAAGCGAAAGTTGAGATAGATAAAAGTATTGAATATGAATACCCAGCAAACGCAACCTATTGATTCCGGAAGCACTAAAATGTCTGGTAAATCTGCCATGGAAGTTGATAAACATGGACGTGTAGTCGGAAATGTCTCCATGTTTATCGCCAAGACGTTTTCCGGTCTTAATGAGAATGCACTAAAATATCTGCTCCCAACCTGGATGAACGCCTTTACAGGCGTTGTGCTTCGTCTCGGTTTTGGCTCTCTCTTTTTCTGGATTCTTGGATGGGTTCGCCGCGACAAGACTGAACGAGTGACAGGGCGCGACCGAATGTTACTCCTCTTGACGGGCATTATAGCAGTATTCGGATATATGTATACTCTCCTTATCGGACTTACCTATACCACTCCAATATCTTCCTCTATCTTTATCGCACTGCAAGCGACAGTGGTATATATCATCTGTCTTATCCTTCGCACAGACCGTCTTTCGACCGGACGGCTTATAGGAATCTTCTTAGGTATCGGGGGAGCTCTAATTTGTATTCTTACTCAGAAGCACAGCGAGGTTGCATCGAATCCTCTTTTAGGCAATCTGTTCTGCCTGCTCTCCACTTTCCTCTTCAGTGCATACCTTGTGATAGAAAAGAAATTCCTCAAACGTCTCAGCAATGCGACGGTAAGTAAATACACCTTCTCCGGTGGTCTTCTTGCTGGGGTAGTGGCAGTTCTTATCACCGGCAAATGGTTCGCACCGGTACTGACTTCAGGAGTTTTCTCAACGCCATTCCTTATCTTGGCCTTCGTGCTCCTCTTCCCGACTTCCCTGAGTTATCTTCTTACGGATATCGGTCTTAAGAAACTTCCGGCAACAGTCGTGGCACTGTATTCCAACTGGATTCTTATAGTTGCAGCTATAGTAAGCTATATATTGGGTCAAGACAAGTTCTCATGGTGGCAGATCCTTTCCATCATTTTGATAATTGCAAGTGTCTTCCTCGTAGAATCAGCCGAAGCCAAAGACCATAAAGTGGCTCCAGCTACTCCACATTCTTAACTTTATTTACTATTCTGTAACTCAACTTTCGCATGTACAGTAAACCTCACGCAAAGTACGCAAAGGGCAGAGGGCGCAAAGATATTTTAGGTAGAAGCGTCCCTTAGGTGGAAAGCGACCTCCGGGCGCGTCGAGTCGCATCTAAAAAGTAACTTCTACCCCAAAATATTACCATCAGCTGCTCCAGGACGCGCCCGGAGGTCGCTCACCACCTAACCACCCCTCTGCTGCCT
>CAZWJO010000121.1:0-9692 GCA_964634905.1 uncultured Sangeribacter sp. | reverse complement strand
GACCTCCGGCGTGACAGGCCGGCATTCTAACCAGCTGAACTACCGCACCAAAATTCCTTTCGGAGTTGCTCCCGGGAGTTATTTCCCGATTGCGAGTGCAAAGTTACAACTTTTTTTCTAACCTTGCAAATTTTTTTCTTAAAAAAATTAAGAATTGAGAATTGAGAATTGAGAATTGATTGAGGGTATGGGAGTTATGTTTGGATTTTTTTGATGATTCGGGATATGGATAGATTTATCAAGATGGATGGGGATGTATCAAGAATCAAGATGGACTGGGATGTATCAAGATAAATCGAGAATGATCATGCGGTATTCGGATGGAAAGGGATGGGGATGAAAAAAGAGCAGTATGCGACCGAAGTCAACAATACTGCTCTTCCTCTCTCCTCGGCGGTGCGGACGGGACTTGAACCCGCGACCTCCGGCGTGACAGGCCGGCATTCTAACCAGCTGAACTACCGCACCAAGAATCCTCGTTGGGAGTTGCTCTCGGTTTTATTCCCGATTGCGAGTGCAAAGTTACAACCTTTTTTCCTTCTGTGCAAGTTTTTGTGAGATTTTTTTTGAATTATTTTTATTGTTTAGTCGGATTCTTTTGAAATATAGTCAGATAAGAAGTCTTGAAGATTTAGTGTCATTGTAGCGGATGATTGGGCCGCTACTACGCCGGCTCCGGTCGAGACGTTGCTGTAGCCCCAGATGGGGTCAGAAAGACCATAATCGCCAAAATCTCCGAAAACGATTCCGCCTGCTTGATCGCAGAAGGTAAGCCATTTGTAGTAGCTTTCGGAAATGGAATATAGGGTGAATTCCCAGCCGCATTGCAGATCTGCTTCGTTATTATTCCAGCCACTAAAATAGATGAAGCAAGGTGAGAATGCAAAGTTAATGGTATTCGTCACGCGATTGAAAAGGCGATCGGAAAAGTACATATTGTAGTAACTCCCATTCATAACGTCGTCGAATGTACTGGTTTGCTCATAGAATACGGGATCTAATGGTTCAAAATTTCCCGGTAAAAATGAAACTATCTGATTTTGATCAAACGACATATCGATAAGTCGATGATAGTCGTCGGTCTTCTCGTCGTCGGATATGCGTAAATTTATGTAAGCGTCAAACTCTATTTTGGCGTTTATACCCCATCCAGGTGTCTGAGTCATTTCGAAATCAGTCACTTTTGGTGTGAAATCGATAGCTGTGATCTGAGTGGCAACTGGGACTGTCACTTCGGCCTCGGCCTCACCGTATTTTTGGCTGGTAGCTATAATATGTATATGATCCCCTTCTTTTGCGATATAGTCAGAGTCTATAAGGATGTCATTCGCAAATATCTGTAGTTTAGCGTCGTCGACTGAATGATCTTTGGTGCCGGTAATATCTGTAAATACCCATGTGCGGCTGACGTTGACATAAATTGGTTCGCCCGCTGTGATCAATGAATTTAGGCATAATACGGGCTCGGTGTCTATCTTAGGGTCAAAGTCTTGATAGCATCCGGTCAGAAACAGAGGAAATGCAAGAAGTATGATTTTTTTCAGAATATCCATGTGTAAGAAAATGATGGGATTACAGGAATAAGTTTGAATTTTTGGAATACTGGTTTCGACCAAGTTTCTACGTTCCAGATATTATTGCCGAGATGAGTATATGATGTCTCGTTGGTGTATCCTGTCATGATAGCGACGGTGTTCATGTGGCAATAGGCATTGTAAAGGCTGAATGTCCAATAGCCACGCTTATTCTTCACTATGCAAGATAAGTCGAGACGATGATAAAATGGAAGCTGAAAGTTATTGATCGGAGCCTTTAGGGCTACTTCGTCTTGAAAAGAGAAATAACTTTGTCCCGGCAGATAGGGGTTTTCGAAGCGTTGAGGCAGGAGAGTGAAGCGATTGCCTGAATGCCCGGTCCATAAAGCGCTCAGTGTGACCTTACGGCTAACATCCCAATTAGCGAAAACTTTTATAGTGTGTCGGTGGTCGCATCTGGCAGGATAAGGTTTCCCATCGTTACGGTCGGCAAACCGGCGGTCAGCCCATGCAAGAGAATAGCTGATATGACCTGTAAATTTGCCGGTCTTTTTTTCTATCATAAGATCGATGCCTTTGGAGCTTCCTTTGCCTGCGGTAAGTCTTTCGCTCCAGGACCACGCCTGCGGACGCAGATAATATTCATTGCGATAGTCTAAGAGATTGTTCATGAATTTCCAGTATCCGTCCAGAGTGATGGCATAAGCACCATCTTTCGTCTGCCAATATCCTCCAAACCCTATCTTATCGGCGGTCATTGGCTTGAAGTTGCCTACTACAGGCACCCATCTGTCGCATGGAAGGGAGATATACGTCTCGTCGATCCTGTGTACGTATTGCACCGTATGGCTAAAAGCACCTTTCAGTGCTATTTGTGATGTCGGAGCGTAGCTGAAAGAAAATCTTGGGGAGATTCCCCCTTTTGTCTTCCCGTCGATATGGAAAAGAGATGTGTGGATGCCGAGTTCAGCATGCAGACGGTCGGAAATTTTCCAGTCGTCTTCTATATAGGCATTCATTTCACTTGCTCCCATTGATTCAGGTATATTGCGTGTCTTTACTGAGGTCTCGTTGAAGATGTTTTCCTTTACGGAGCGGTCGGGAAGAAAAGAGTGGTAAGTGTAGGAAGCACCGAATCGTAGGTGTGAATTATCAAGGGGATGCCAACTGAAATCGCCACGCCCGGTGAATGCATGGATATAGTTTGAACTCCATAATTTATCTTGGGAAATGTCGGTATATTCCGGACTTATTTCCTTGCCAAGTATATCATAACCCATTCCGGAAAAATAACCTGTATATGCGGCAGAGAACTCAGCCGAAAGCATGTCGCTGAATTTATAATTCACTCCTGTCTGTGCCAGAATATTGCCCCATTTGAAATTGTGAATTTCTTTAAAGTAGTAGCCTTCAGTGGGTTCCTTCTTGTCTTGAGTGCCTGCCTTCAGGCGGTCGTCGCCGTAATAAGCATTGACAAATCCTGAAAGTCGATCGGAGAAGCGATGATCTAAACGTGCGTTGAAATCCATGAAATGATAGTCTGCGATTGTCTTCTCATCCTTGTTTCTGCTATTGACTATGGCAAGAGCGGGAATGGAGATCAAGTCATACCATGAGCGTCGCAATCCAATTAGATATGAAGTTTTTCCTCCGATTGGGCCTGATATATTGAAGGATCCGGAGGTGAGCCCAAGGCGTCCGGAGCCATGATGCCCCTTATGGTTCCCATTTTTCAGATGCACATCGAGGAAGGAGGAAAGTCGCCCGTCGAATCGGGCAGGGACAGAAGTCTTGTAAAAGTCGGCATACTTAACGATGTCGGTGTTGAATGGGGAAAAGAGACCTGCAAAATGCTCCACTTGGTAAAGCGGTACATTATCGAGCATGCACATGTTTTCATCCGGATTTCCTCCATGCACATTCATCCCGGAGAAGCCGGCATCTGTTTCAGAAACTCCGGGGAGTATCTGAAGAGCCTTTATGAGATCGGGTTCTCCCAAGATGGCAGGTGTATTCCCAATTGTAGTTCCACTGAGAGTGTTAACTCCACTTTTGGCGGTCTCTAATGGGTGATTCTCATATTGGGATACCACGTCGAGCGACTGCAACATCGTCACTTTAACAGTGTCGGATATATTCAAGTGGGAGGGTTGCACTTGTTTGGTGATTACGGTCTTCTTTGGCTTCTCCGTCTTCTTTTTCTTAAGCACCACATTATTTCCCTTTATCTTATATTCGATGTCAGAGTCTCGGAAGATGTCGTCGAGCACTCTCTTGAGAGGCTTTTTCTTGGCGTCTACAGTGATTCGCATATCTCTGAGTAGATCAGAAGAATAGACGAAGTTTTTATCTGTCTGCTCCATTATACTTCGGAAAACTTCCGAAGCAGGGCGGTTTACAGCTCTGATGGTTATGTTTTGTGCAAACGCACCAAAAGCGCAAAATATGATTGCGGTCAATATGATTGCTTTTTTCATTATTCTTGGATTGTCATTTCGATGTCAAGAATGTCGTTGATAGTGTCCACGAGGTCAATGGCAGACCCTTCATAGTGTAGTGAAAGCGAGTATTCGTCAGCATTCTCTGGCAAATTGACTACATCTACTCCATAGACTTCCTTTATTTTTGCCACTACAATTGGGAGTGGAGCATCTTCAAAGTCGATAGCCCGGACAATCTCTGCTGCCGGTATTGAAGAAGGAATGTTCTGTTCAGTGTTAGTGGTAGTGTTGATAAAATAATTATTGTGGATGAAGAGGGCTGCGGTTGCGGTAAGTATTGTGGCTCCGATGCAAGCGGCTGCTATGCGAGGGCGGGTCCACCATCTTGAGGCTATGGGTTTGATACGCTTCAATGCCGGCTCCACAGCGAATAGCCCTTTACGGTAGTGCTTTGCAATATATTTTATTTCTTTATTTTCTTCCATATTTAAAAGTCGATTCCGAGACGGAAAGTGAACGAAGATTGATTGAAGTTGTAAAATTCGCCAGTTGGAAAGAGCATGTTAAGCCCATCAGTAGTGATGCCCCAAACGTGTTTTTCATATCGGTAGCTGTCAAGTGTATAGCCAACTCCAATGTTTATGCCGACTTTTCTGCCCCAGTTAAAGCGGTAGCCTATGGTGGGGGAGAAGTAGACTGTGCCGTAGGAAGAGGCGTTCCAGCCCAAACGGACATCTGCAAAAGGGGTGAATTTCCCAAATTGTAGGTCGGTCCGAACATCGGCGAATATCGAAAGGACATAACTGTCGATATCATAATGGTGAGAGTCGGGGAAGCCGATATCTTTTAGGGTATAGTCTAACCCTGCTCCGGCGAAGAGCCAATTGTTGAATTGAAAGCCGTGGGATGTAGATATTCCGGGAGAGTATTCTGTCTTGTTACAGAAGTTTCCAGCAAGATTTAGATATTGAGTGCGATATAGGCGGTTGGTAAAGTCGACAAAACCACGGTAGCCACGTTCCGGCTGACTTGCTATACCACAAAAGGCAGTTAAGAGAATCCCAAAGGCAGCAATGATGAATCTTTTCATAAGTTTGTTTTTTTATTGTTTTCTGGGATAAAGACGCAGAGACTTAAAAAAGGTCCTATCCATTTTAGAAAAAAATAAGGCCCCAGCCGGGATGAGGCCGGGGTAGAAGGAGAGTGAGTGTATTAATTTTACAGTTATAGGAAGGGGAGGAAGAAGGGGCGGTGGCCTGAGGATAGGGATTCGCGGAGCCGGGAGAAGGCTTTGGTCATCTGGTTTTTGACAGTCTTTATAGAAATTCCCATCTGATCTGCTATTTCTTCGTTGGATAAGCCGTCGCGTTTGCTGAGGAGGAAAACTTCACGGCATTTTTCCGGAAGCTGGTCGATAGCTTTCCAAATTGCTGCATCTCGTTCGGATGTGTCGACGGCTTCCTCGTCCGCTTCCGGGATGTTTTCGAGGCCTACGGTTTCTTTGCGGTTTCGGATGAATGAGATGCAGGCGTTGCGGACACTACGATACATGTAGGATTGGAAATCTAAGATGTCTTTTCCTTCGTCGATAGCTTGCCATGCTTTCATGAAGGAATCCTCCACGATGTCTTCCGCACTCTGCGCATCATCAAGGATACGGAGTGCATACATACCCAATGGAAGATAAAGCTTCCTGAAACAATTGTCGAATTCTTTGCCTGTCATCACTTATATAACACTTTTTACCTTGATCTTGTAAATTAGGAGTGATATTTTGTTGGTCAGAGATAAAGATATTTTTAAAGAAATTCTTGGATAATTCATAATTTATATGTACCTTTGCACTAAGGTGCTTGGGAAAATGTGAGAAGTTGGCAAAAAAGTCGGTATGAAAATGTGCTAAATGGCTAAAAAGGTCAGTATGAAAATGTGAGAGAAGAATGATTGATCCAATTATTATCTATTCGTTTCTAACGGCGATTGAAAAACAAAGTAAATGATATATGTATAGAAGAAAAATTGAAACTCAGCTCCAGTCATGGTTAGAGGATACTTCTCATAAACCTTTGGTTGTAAAAGGAGTGCGCCAATGTGGTAAAACCTCAAGTGTTGTGGATTTTGCCGAGCGCAATTTCAAAAATATAGTGTATCTTGATTTCAGGGAACATCCTGAGTATAAAAAGTTTTTTCAGCGAATTTTGATATTGATACCATTATAATGCGTATCACTGCAGCTATGCCGGGCGTGGTAATTGAACCAGGAGAAACATGTTTCATTTTTGATGAGATTCAAGATTGTCCTAAAGCAAGGAGCTCATTAAAATACTTTCATTTAGACAGTAGATATCAGGTGATGTGTACCGGTTCTTTGCTGGGTGTAAATGGATATAAGACAAAGGAAGAAAAAGAAGAGGAAGAAGAAGCGTCAATCCCTGTTGGATTTGAAGATATATTGAATATGTATCCTATGGATTTTGAAGAGTGGCTTTGGGCAAATGGTATTAAACAAATAAATATCGATTATCTGAAGAAATGTATGAATGAGGTAGTCCCTGTAGATAGTGCCTTGCATGACCGGTTTCGAGAATTGCTTTATCAATATGTAATAGTAGGAGGGATGCCGGAAGTTGTTGGAACCTTTCTGGAATATAAGCAGATGGGCAAAGTGCTTGCAGTACAGCGTCGAATCATCGATGAATACAAGGCTGATATGGTGAAGTATGCTCCTTCGACTGATAAACCGAGAATTTGCGAGTGTTTCGAATCTATACCTGCACAACTGGCTAAGGAATACAAGAAATTTACATACACATTTGTAAGGCCTGGTCGTCGAGGACGTGACTATGCTGGTAGTCTGCAATGGATTGAAGATGCTGGAATCATACGCAGGTGTTTTAACACAGAGATTACGGAACTTCCTCTTGATGGTAATAAAATATCAAGCGAGTTCAAGGTTTATATGGCTGATATTGGACTCTTGATATCCATGCTTGAGGATGGAACTCAATCAAGTATCCTTGAGGGTAATCTATTTGGGTATAAGGGTGCCATTTTTGAAAACCTTATTGCCGATATGCTCGGCAAGATGGGAAGGAAACTATATTATTATCATAAAGACAGTGGTATAGAACTTGATTTTTTGATGCGTTATAAAGGTAAGTGTGTACCGATAGAATGTAAGGCTCGCAATGGAAATGCAAAATCGATGCGTACTGTCCTCAGTCATCCGGAGAAATATCGAGTTGCATCTGCGATAAAATTGGGTGACTACAATGTAGGTTTGAAAGACAATATGCTCACCCTTCCATTGTATATGGCGTTTCTATTGACCGATGTATAAGTAAAAACATTTAAACCTTTAAGTTGAACAGGCGAAACTAAATAAGAAAATATGAATGAAATACTTGAATTTTTGAGGCAGTTGGCTGCTAATAATAACCGGGAGTGGTTTAACGAACATAAAGATGAGTATTTGAAGGTTAAGGCTCAGGTGGAGGCTTTTACTCAGCAACTGATTGATGCTCTAACTGAAATTGAACCTGAGGCAGCGATGCTGACACCCTCAGATTGCCTTTACAGAATTTACCGTGACACCCGTTTTTCGGCAGATAAGACACCTTATAAGAATCACATTGGAATTTATATCAATCCTCGCGGTGGGAAGAAGAGTGAGTTTTGCGGATATTATGTGCATATTGAGCCTGGAGAATGTCTTGTGGGGGGTGGGGCCTGGTTTCCGGAAGCCCCGTTGCTAAAGGAATATCGCAATGAGATATATAATAATATTGATGAGTATCTGGGAATAATCCAAAATCCGGAATTTGCGAAGTATTATAAACCGTATTGGCAAGAACCACTGAAGACGGCACCAAAGGGATTTCCCAAGGATTGGGAACATATTGAGCTGCTTAAACCAAAGAGCTTTGTTTATGCCGCGACCTTGACCGACAAGGAGTTCGCTTCGAAGGACATTGTTAAGAAGCTTTCGAAACTCTTCCGCATTTTGAAGCCATACGATGACTTCTTCAATTTTACCTTGGAGGAGCATCCTGAATTAGCAATTAGGACTCCAAAACGGAGATGATGGAACGTAGGGACGTACGGCTCGTGCGTCCCTAAATGTTGCAGAATTCGTTATTAAGGCGGACGCACGGGCCGTGCGTCCCTACAATACTATGATTAATAAAATCCTACGCCCGGTGAATAGTTACCGTGACATTATGGAAGTGTGAAAAAATGCTAAAAGTGGAAGTAGAAATTTTACTTTCTGGTAATTCTTACGTCTAACATTTGAAGGCAAGATTAAATTGTTAGAGATATTTAGTATTATGGATGAGAAAACCCAGAGAATGATCAATTTTCTCTGGGTTTTCTCATTATTTTAATCTTTCTTTATATATCTCTGTATGCATTCTGTGTGAGATATTTAGAATCATTCTTTCGCCAGCTTGATGCCGGAGATTACGGCATGGTTTGTCTGGATGTTCATGTTTTCATTTTCGGGGCGGAAGGTTAGTCCGATGGTATGTTTGCCTGGTTTGAGGTGGGTTTTGATGGAGTTGGACCATCCGTATTCATCCCAGTTGTCGCGCCCTCTTTGTGGCAACACGATCAGTCCTTCCTTCTCGCCGTCGATTGTCAGGGTGCGTATAGCACACTTATTTTCAGTGTTGACCGGACCATTGCCGTTCGCATAGTTGACAGTGATGAAATAGTCCCCTTCTTCAGTGATGTCGACAGGGAGACTGACGTCGGAAGTCTTGTCGTTGCTTACATTCCCTGCATCGACATAAATTTGTTTGCGTGTCGAGCGAGGTTCGGATGCAAAACTTTCTACTCCATCAGAGGAAACTCCGATCACTTGATATTCTCCAGGCACGGATGCGTCGTAGGAAGTGGCATTTGTGCGAGCAACTTCCTTGCCATCTTTCAACACTATATAATGTCCGATATATTCGATAGGATTCCATACGAGAGTATTACCTTCAAGCCAAGCGATAGGAGTAAGGGGTGCGCTCATCTGATTCTTATGGTTTACTCCTATTGAAGGTATGTTATTGTCAGCCATTGTGATCTCAATCTTCATATTACCCTTCGCATTATTTGCCGGAATGAATGGAGATTGCTCCTTCCCGTTGACCTTGAAGGATTTAATCTCGTTGCCATATCCGCTTATAGTAATGTCAAGCACTGCGTCGCGGTATTTGAAACCGTCGAGAGTGCGAGTACCTGCAAGAGCTTTCGGTACGAAAGGATGGAATGCGAGACCATCTTTCTGGAAGTCAATTCCGAAAAGAATCTTATGAGTCAGTGCGATGTTGCCGCTCAGACACCATAACATATTGGAAGAATTCAGCTCAGTTGCTATATCCCCATTTTCGAGATTGAAATTCTCTTTATTAGTGGCGAAAAGAGCTGCGGGACGGAATACACTTCCTATGGCTTCCATCACACCTTCCTCATTTCCCGCTTTTGCATTGGCAAGACCCCACCATGCGCCTACCCAGGGCCAAAGAGATTTATTGTGGTAAGAAGGTATATCAGCAATAGAGGGGTAGAATATCGCAACGCCAAATGGTGTTGTAGGGTTGTTGGCAGTTACTTCCTTTGCTCGGTTTTCAGGGGCTACATCCCACATTATGGCAAGCGACTCTCCGAGAGTCTCAGCACGAGGATTGATGATCATGTTGTCGCGCCCGTAACGGTACATTGCATA
>CAZWJO010000120.1:0-9696 GCA_964634905.1 uncultured Sangeribacter sp. | reverse complement strand
AACTCCATTGAAAGTGTTTTTGTAGTTTGATGTGATTTCGATAAGATTCGACTGGTTGTAGCCGTATCCATGGTAGGCATCACCCGTATATCCATCTACTTGATGGTCGACATGATCAGAAGTCTTGAATGATGCTGAGTGACTGTTACTGCGGTCGGTAGAGATAAAAACTTTTGTCTGCCATCCCTTGATAGGCTCTACAGTCAAGTCTCCAGCCATACGGCTCCATTCGCTCTTTACTTCTCCATCATACTGCTCGATAAGACCTACAGGGTTGTAGTAGTAGGTAATACCGAGGTTCTCGTAAGGAAGACCATTCTCATCGTAGATAGGTTCTGTCGGGTTGCGCATGATTGCCTGACGGTAGACTGCAGTGCCAGCATCGAAACCACTGTCTTTATGGATGCCCTTTAGGAGGTTGAGGTGAACGCGGAGTATATCGTTGAAGAACCAATGAGATATGTCGAAGTTCATCTTGATCTCCTCGTTGAAAGTATTGAGGATCACACCCTCGGCCTTGCGGTAAGAAACGTTGCCGGCGTATGTGGTCTTTGAGTTGCCACCGGATATCTGAAGGTCGTGGTTATGAGTAAACGCTGTGCGGGTTACAGCGTCGAGCCAGTCGGTGTCATGGCCACGGTCGGTGTAGTTGGTCATACCTTGACGAACTTGGTCAGCAGTCATGAACTTATGTTTCTTTGCGAGAGAAGCCCAAGAACCATAACCAGCGTATGATACGGTAGTTTTCTGGTCGCGGACACCAGTCTTGGTAGTGATAAGGATTACACCGTTGGCACCACGTGTACCATAGATTGCAGCTGCAGATGCATCTTTCAGGACGTCGATTGATTCGATGCTTTCAGGAGCCACATCGCTAAGGCTTCCGGCTACACCATCGATAAGAACGAGAGGAGTAGAACCGCCGTAAATTGAGCTGACACCACGCATACGGATAGTAGACTCTGAATTCGGGTCACCTGTACCTTTAGCGATAGTAAGACCGGCTACTTTACCTTTGATAAGTTCTGCTGCGTCGCCGATAGCACCCTGGGTGAAGTCTTCGGCTTTTACGGAGGCTACTGCGGATGTGATGTCGCCTTTCTTTGCAGTACCATAGCCGATTACTACAACGTCGTTGAGCAGTTGGCTGTCTGATTGAAGGATGATTTTTCCGAGGTCGGATTTGCCAGCCGGCACCTTGATGGTGAGGGTCTGGTAGCCAACGTAGGAAATCTGGATTTCCTTGCCGGCAGCTCCTTTGATAGAGAAATTGCCGTCAAAGTCGGTCGCGGCACCGTTGGAAGTGCCTTTTACCATCACGGTAGCGCCAATCAGAGGTTCTCCCTCCGTGTCTACCACTGTACCAGTGACCGTACCGGCTTCAGCTTGAGGGGCTGCCACCGGCAGTGGATCCGCATAAGCAGCCGGGATGCCGGAGAAGCATCCGAGACATGCCAAAGCCGCAAGTTTCAGCATATTATGTCGGCTGAAAATCGGTGTAAATTTTCGCGGTTTCATAAAAATTAGGTTTTTGTTATTATGTTTGATTATTTTTTCTTTATTTGGCTAATAAGTCTAATTAGTCTAATAAGTCTAATAAGTCTAATATTCTCAATTCTCAATTCTCAATTCTCAATTATTTAGGAGACTTTCCACTCAATCACGCCGCCGCTCTTGCCGTCGCGAAGCTTGGCTGAGACTTTGAGGTCGGTGGTGGTGACGGGTTCGAATTCAAGATGGTTGTATTTGTCGCGTTCCACTCCGTATTCACCTTTTGCCTTGACCGGTTCCCAACGGTTGTCGGCAGTGCGGTAGAGGAGTTCCCAGTTTTCAGGAGTCTCGTAGTCGCCGTCGTAGTGGTCGAATGCGAGCCAGTATATATCTACGTTGCTTACTTCTTTCGGCTCTTCGAAGCGGTAGCAGACATTTTCTGTAGTGCCTTGGCGAAGCCACCAGTAATGATAAGGCTTGGATGTGTCGGCACTTGATTTGGGTTCCCACTGGTCGTTGTAGCCCCAACCCCATTGAAGATTGGAAGTGGCAGCCGGTGCGTCGCTGGTGACATTTGTCGGTTCGCTATACATCATTGCTGCGCTTGCAAGAGAAGGAGCCGGAGTGGCGACCGCATATTCTTTACTTTGAGGAATCCAGACTGCCATGTGGTCATTGCCACGATTGTTCCAAGTGCAGTAGGGGATAGCTTTGAGAAGAGCATCTTCCTCGCTTCCGTCAGCATTAATTTTCTTACCTGTGGCAGTGAGTGTCATAACACCATTAAGAAGATTGCCGTCATAATTCTCAGCAAATTTCACTCCTTCAGGCAGATATTTGTTGAATACAAGGCTATCCTGCTGGTCCTGACCTTCGAGACAGAACATCACCGGTCCACGCTGGATTGCAAGTTTCCCTTTGTCATCGGCAACAAGATCATTTGCCTTCACTTGCTTCACATCCATCGGGAGTGAGAGCTCAACTTTATCACCCTTTTTCCATTGGCGTTTGAGAGTGGCGTAACCATTGCCTGTCATGATGTCAGCTTTGCTTCCGTTGACTTTCACTTGATATTTTGCAGAGGGTTTAGATGTGAAGCTATAGAGGTCTGTTGGCACTGGAGCATCTTCAGCCCATCCCGGTATGCGAAGGCGGAGAGCGAATTCTGATTCATTTTCGGGGTCAACAGTGAATGTGACATTGCCATTCCATGGGTATTCAGTGGTCTGAGCAAGTTTCACCTTGTTATTGTCGGTCTCGATATCAGCTGTACTCTGAATATAGAGGTTTACGAGAACATCGTCGCCCTGAGTAGCATACATATACTGCGGCACACTTGCCATGAATCTTGTCACGTTGCCCGGGCAGCATGCACAGCCGAACCATTCCTGACGCTCGTGCTGCCCCATGCTCTCGAGTGGGTTATCGTAGAAGAATTTGTCGCCTGAGAGGGATACGCCTGATGGAACGCCATTGTAAAGGGCTCGTTCGTAGACATCTGCGTATTTTGCATCACCGGTGGCAAGAAACATACGGTGGTTCCAATATACATTTGCAATAGCTGCGCAAGTTTCGCAATATGCAGTATGGTTGTTTAGCTCATATTCAGGACCGAAACCTTCACCCTGAGCCCGGCTTCCGATGCCTCCTGTAATATAAAGCTTCTTCGAAGCCATATTTTCCCAGATGCGGTTGATTGCGGTGAAGTATGCGCTGTCTTGAGCAAGCGCTGCGTAGTCGGCAACCCCAGAGTAGAGGTAGCCTGCACGTACTGCATGACCTACTATCTCCTCTTGGTCGAGGATCGGTTTATGGTCTTGCGAATATTGACTTGGCTTGCGGCCATTGGTCAGTCTTCCTGTCTCCTCTACGAAATACTTGGCTTGATCGAGATATTTCTTATCTCCCGTCACCTTATATAGCTTAGCAAGAGCCATCTCAATGATAGGGTGGCCGGAAGGATACTTTATCTGATCTTCTCCATAACCGAATGTCTTGCATACGAGATCGGCATTTTTTATTGCGACATCCAGAAGTGAGCGTTTGCCCGTAGCCAGATAGTGAGCTACGGCAGCTTCATAAAGGTGGCCGGAGTTATAAAGTTCGTGGCTGTTGATCTTTTCCCAGCGGTGAGTACCCCACCATCCTGAAAGGCGTTCGCATTTGTTAGTGACGCAAGTGGTCAGATAGCCGTCGGGCTCTTGTGCTGCGGCAATTAGATAGATTACACTGTCGAGATATGCGTCGAGTTTGGGATCATATTCCACAGCGAGGGAATAGGATGCGCCTTCTATTATTTTATATGGATCGGTGTCATCAAATGAGAAGTCTCCACGGTGTTCACCTTTCTTAAGACCGCCCGCAATGGCAAAATTGTCGAAGCGACCGTTTTTCTCACATTCTTTGAATGCTGATGGAATGGAGACTTTACGGTTTGTCTCTATACGGGGAGCCCAGAAACTATCGTCGATGTGCACTTGAGTGAAGGGTACTTCCTTCACAGGAGCGTTGGGTGCCTCATACGCTTCTGTATGATTGCAGGCTCCAAAGGCGGATGCTGCAATTAAAGCGGCAATTGTAAATGTTGATTCAAAGTATTTCATATATGTTGGTTATATTTTTTGTCAGGAAAAACCTTAGCGATCCCAGCATCCCAGCGTTCTCTGCGTGACGGAGCGTGTGCGTGCGTGAAATAACGAGCGCAAAATTAATATTCCTTAACGAGAACGAATGATAAAAACGTCCAATAATATGCAAAAAACGTCCAAATAATCGTGAAATTTGAGGTTTTAGACGATTTTAGCATAAGTTTGTACGGATTTTTGGTTGGAGATTCAAGTCTTTGTTGTAACTTTACGTCGAAAAATAAAATAACCTGAATAACCCATGAAAATATTTCAGTTTGCGCTTATCTCAGTATTCATTATTGCCTTTCCGGGAACTCAAGAAATTACGGCAAAGACTGCTTTGGCTGAGTCTCCTTCCGGACAAATCACCATCAATCTCAACGATGCCGAAGGAATTCACATGGCATTGGCAAGAGATGGGAAGTCTCTTCTTCTTCCTTCTCTAATATCTTTGAATTCGGATGGAAATAAATCTGCGACAAAGCATCCTAAGATAGTCAAAAGTTCCTTGAGGAAAGGACTAAAGGAGATGATAGCAGCTCCTTTCCATCATACTCCAGAGATCAATGCTGAATGGAATGAACTCAATGTTAGCCTTTCCAATGGGCAGACATTGACTTTCAGACTTTTTGATGATGGCGTGGCCTATAGATTCTCCTCTGATAATAAGGGAGAACAAACTATCTATTCAGAAACAGCTAATTATCGACTTGCGGGAGATCCTACCTTATATATGGCACATTCCACTAATGAGAAAAACCCGGAGGCTATGGCTTTTCAGAATTTTTATTCCGTGACTCCGTCCTCTTCTGCTTCTCCCTTGCTTGCATTCCTCCCGATAGTGGCTGATTATGGAGATGGTCTTAAGCTTTCGCTGATGGAAAGTGACGTAGAAGGGTATCCGGGAATGTTTGTGTCTGTTGATTCAATTCATAATCTAATTTCTGCCCGGTTTGCTAAATATCCTGCCAAAACTGATTACTATCCTTGGCGGAAGCAAGAATATGTCACTGAAAAGGAATTGTTTATTGCAAAGACTCCGGGAAAGAAGAATTTCCCATGGCGCATATTTGCTGTCACTACCGATGATCGCCAGATGCCTGTCAATAATCTTGTCTACACTCTTGCATCTCCATCGCGTGTGGCTGACACTTCATGGATTAAGCCCGGAAAATCTGCGTGGGAATGGTGGAATGACTGGGGTTTGCGAGGCGTAGACTTCGAAGCAGGTATCAACAATGATACTTACAAGTATTTCATCGATTTTGCAGCTGACAATGATATTGAATACGTCATTCTTGATGAAGGATGGTATGACCCGAAGAGTGGGGACATGTTGACTACGATACCTGAAATCGATCTTCCGATGCTCGTGGCATACGCTAAAGAAAAAGGAGTGGGATTATGGTTATGGACAGTGTTCAATGTGCTTGACGATCAACTTGAAGAGGCTTGTAAGAAATATTCCGAAATGGGAATAAAGGGATTTAAGGTTGATTTTCTTGACCGAAACGACCAGACTGCAGCCGAAATGACCTATCGTATAGCTGATGCGGCTGCAAAACATGGTCTTATGCTCGATCTTCATGGTTTCTATACTCCTACTGGACTCAATAGGACTTATCCAAATATCGTGAATTATGAAAGTGTATTCGGAATGGAGGAGATGAAATGGAGCGACCCTTCAGTTGATATGCCGAAATATGACGTCACTTTCCCATTTATACGTATGATGGCAGGACCGGTTGATTTCACACCGGGTGCAATGGTGAATGCTCAAAGAGGAGACTGGAAGGCACTTTATTCTTCTCCGATGAGCCAGGGCACACGTGCGCATCAAGTGGCTAATTACATAGTGCAGGATTCTCCATTCACTATGCTTGCTGATTCCCCTTCCAATTATATGGAAAATCAAGAAACTACCGATTTCATCGTAAAAATTCCTACAGTTTTCGACGCTACAACTATTCTCGACGGAAAGATGGGAGAATATATTGTGACATTGCGTGAGTCTCCTGATGCATGGTATGTAGCAGGACAGACCGACTGGAATCCGCGTGACTACAACCTAAATTTTGATTTCTTACCGACTGGGGGAGAGTATGAAGTGGTGTTGTTAAAAGATGGAACCAATGCCCATAAGCAAGGTAGAGATTATAAAATCGAGACATTCAAGGTCCATAAGGGTACTAAGAAGGATATCCATCTCGCTCCTGGCGGCGGCTTTGCTGTGAAAATCAGCAAATGATTTTGATAATAAATTTTGCTCACAAATACCTAAAAATCGGGTCGGAGACCTGATGATTATGACGAAACCCCAGACTTCAGTCTGGGGTAGCGTGAACGAGAGCGCAGTAGCCTCGGAGAGGCGCTTTATGGTATAATCAAAATTGTCCATTTTAATGTTCGTAAATATGAGAAATATTAAAATATTCTTAGCTCTTGTTATTTTCTTGCAAGGAGCATTCTGTCTTTCAGCTGCCGCTCCCGAGGTAAAGTACAACTCCCCAGGTATCTTCAACCCGATGATTCCGGGCTATTTCGCCGACCCTACGATAAAGAAATTCGGAGACACTTACTATGTCTATGCCACCACAGACGGGAGTGGTGCCGGATTCGGTCCCGCACAGCTTTGGCAAAGCAAGGACCTGGTGAATTGGACACTTATGCCGATGAATTGGCCTGATTCGCATTGGATTTGGGCGCCGGATGTGATGCACAATACAAACGACGGCCAATTCTATTACGTCTATTGCCAACCTTGCCAGATACATGTCGGAGTAGGTGAGACCCCACGTGGCCCATGGCAAAATATCTTGGGTGAAAGTGAGGCGGTATTGGTCCCGGACCGTTTTGTGACAAATGCAATCACACTCGATGGTCAGACCTTCGTAGATGATGATGGTTCTATCTACATGTATTGGGGCACATGGGGGATCTACGATGGATTCGGGTGCGGTGCCGGTAAATTGACTCCTGATATGAAGGGTTTCACCGAAACCAGATTGATTCCGAATACTGAAGTCACTGATTTTTTCGAAGCACCGTTCGTGCTAAAGAAAGACGGAAAGTACTATTTCATGTACTCTTCTGGTTCATGCCACGATCATACCTATAGAGTGCAGTATGCCACAGCAGATAATCCACTCGGTCCTTACAAGTATGAGGGTTGCATATTGGAGACAAATGAAGACGGAACAGTACATGGTCCGGGGCATCACAGCATTCTTCAGGATGGCAATGACTATTATATCGTATACCATCGTCATGACAATCCTCATTCTAACCGTGGTTTCCATCGTCAGGTCTGCATAGACAAGATGGAATTTGATAAAGATGGTAAAATTCTTCCGATTAATCCGACACATTCAGGAATTGCATACCTCGGTAATCCGACAGTGTCGAAGAATAATCTTGCCTTCGGAAAGAAGGTGACGGCATCCTCATATTATGACGACGATTTTAAGCCGGAATATGCAGTAGATGACAATAACGGGACTTTGTGGCGTCCTGCCGGAATGGGGCAGGAGTGGATTGAGATAGATCTTGGAAAACCCGAAAACATCAAAACTATCCTGACTCAATGGGAATATGGCACGCAGTTCTACCAATACTTGATTGAGACATCACTTGACGGTCAGAATTGGGATGTATTCTCCGACAAGCGCAGCAATAGACTCGCAGGTTCTCCGATGGTGGATTTCGGGGATAAGAAGGCACGCTATGTTCGCATCACTTCCACAGGGGGTGAGAAAGCCGGATTCAACGGGGCTCTTTGGAATGTGAAGGTATTTGACACATACGAAACCGCTTCACCACAACAATGGGTAGGATTGACCGGTGCTGATTGGAACGGACGTGAGTGGGCGAACAATCAAGGACAGATAGGAGGATCATTCATACTTACAAAGGGACAAGCTACTCCGAAACGAATTAATGGACGTGAAGCTCTTGTGTTGGCTCCCGGTGGTCAATTAGCACTAAAATCTCCGGTTTTATCGAAGAAAATTCCCTATACTGCCTCTGCTTTAAAGCATACAAATGGAAACTGGATGCCAATAAATCTTGAAGGAACTCTCTCAGATGGCGTCATGACAATTACTGCTCCCGATAATGAGTCACTTGTCTTGGCAGATGTGAGACTTTATAATTGGGAATTGACAGAACCTGAGATGGCATTTGACGCTGTCAATCCAATACGTCGCAATGCCGCAGCTGATCGGGAAAGCAAAGGAATATTAGTAGATATAGATGCATCAGTGTTCAATGTCGGTGACACTGTAGGGTATATCCCCAACAGAGGAATTGAGGGATACTTTGAAGCTATTGAAAACCCCGCATTAATCGAAGAAATTAAGGGTAAGAAGGGTTTCAAGTTTGACGGAGATACCTTCTTCCGATCATCCTTCACATTGCCTGCGACTGTCCGCGATAACGCTCCGTATACACTTGAAGCAGTGATTTTGAATCCGGAAATCGCCGAGAACGAGTGTTATGCCGACTTCACAACTTCACACGATGAACTCGAGAAAGTCATGGGTGTCAACGGCACCGAACCTCGTTGCGGAGTGATGAATCATTACGGATGGTATGAGGATGCAGGTTGGCAGGATCTCTTTAATGTAACTCAGGATTTCGTCAGCGGTACCGGCCGTAATCGCCCTGACCCGAAACTGATAGAGGCGGAAGCCCGTAGACATGAAGGTGAATGGCAACATATATATGTATGCTTCGATGGGCGCATTGAGAAGGTCTACATCAATGGCCAACTTATTAGCGAAAAAGATATTCAGCTTCTTATTAAGCCAGTGCAATATGTCACACTCGGTAGGAACGCTGAAAACGAATGGCCTTTCACCGGCTACATCCACTCCTTAAAATTCTCTGATGAATATATACCTTTTAAAAGATCATATATGTCCAATTAGTCCAATTAGACCAATTAGACCAATTTGCCAAATAAAAAAAACTATACAAAAATGAAAAAAATTCTTTCAGCCACGCTGCTCGCTTCGCTCGTTATGCCGATGACAGCAAAGGCTCCAAAGCAGAACCATGGCTATCCAATCGATCCGGTGCCGTTCACTTCTGTGAAGGTGACCGATGATTTCTGGGGACAACGCCTTAAGGCGAGCCGAGAAGTGACAATTCCTCTTGCATTCAGCAAGTGTGAAGAGACAGGACGTTATGAAAACTTCGTGAAGGCTGCCCATCCTTCTGATACGATTACAGTAGGAGGACTTTCCTTCGATGACACCGATGTCTACAAGACAATCGAGGGTGCAAGCTATCTCTTGCAGACCTATCCCGATCCAAAGCTTGAAAACTATATCGACAGTGTGCTTGTGATTGTGGCAGCAGCTCAAGAACCCGACGGTTACCTTTACACTTCCCGTACGATGAACCCGAAACATCCACATGAATGGGCAGGTTCAAAACGCTGGGAGTCTGTTGAGGAACTATCGCATGAGTTCTATAATCTTGGACACATGGTAGAGGGTGCAATCGCTCACTATCAGGCTACCGGAAAGACAAATTTCCTTGATATTGCAAAAAAATATGCCGACTGCGTATGTCG
>CAZWJO010000119.1:0-9706 GCA_964634905.1 uncultured Sangeribacter sp. | reverse complement strand
ATGAACCCTCCTCAGACAAAATAATGATATGATGAAGCAATATCTATATTTTAATTTTGCAGCTATAGGCTGCTCCATCTTGATGGCATGTTCAACAGAATTGGTTGAGTCAAGTATGCCACTTGATGAGACTTTTGATAATGTCTTAGATATCTCTGGCGATTGTGCTTATCACAAAGTCGGCAATCATAAGGATGCTCAGTGGACTATCATCAGCGCTCCAAAATGGATCACACCAGTTTCCAATGAAGGTCTGGGAAAAGATATGATTTCCCTTTATGTGGAGAGCAACTCAAGATTGCCACGACAAGGGGAAGTTGAAGTATTATATGCTGATGGCACTACCCGATCAATCTCTGTGAGACAATCTACGGAGCAGAACACTCTCAGTCTTCAGCGCTCCCACGGAGTCGGATGGGGAATGGATGTCAGGACCTATCGAGATTCGAGAGGATTGACTGATCAGATTTTTAATGCCCAGCGAATTCTTGCCATTGATCCTGAAGGCATTCAGAATGAAGTATATACTCATTCAGAGCATCTTCTTTGTTATGGATCAAGTTATGATGAATTTCAAAGTGCACTACACGTACAGGCAGGAGTTGAAATAAAATCTGACGCTTTCACAATGGATCTTGAGGGGGCATTCGGCAAAAATGCTATGCGCCAAGGCAATCGGGCCTTTGCATGGTTTCGCGATCGGTATGATCAGCGTTGCGTCTCCATACTGATTGACCTCGCAAATATAATATTAGGGGGTGGATTTACTGCTGATTTCCAAAGTCAGTATGAAGAAGTGATAGAAAGCAATGGTTCAGATGAATCGATCCGACATCTCATAGACCGCTATGGCACACACTATGTCTCCGTAGGGGTGCTTGGTGGATACCTGGATTATTACTATTCTTTCGAACACAGTGAAATGAGTGATAATATGGAGATTTCAGCAACGCTCACTTGCGCTGTAAAAGAAAAATTCTCACTTGACGGAGACGTACAATATAAAGACAATCTGGAGATGCTCAGTGAGACAGCTATAGAAAGTTTCAAAGTCATGGGGGGAGATGCTATGACACTGACCAACCTGGTTGTAGCCGGAAAGCAATCTCAGGAAGCACTTGATAAGTGGGCTGCCTCACTTAATGTTGATGCTGATGAAAACGGATCTTTGGAACTCATAGATTTCCAACTTATGCCCATATCCAATCTCTTCACGCTATACAACAGGCAAGGCATCCCCAATAAAATTGACAACTATATTAACCGTATGCTCTATTATAGCACAGTCCCGGTAACACGTTCTGAAAGCAAATAAAATTATGAAGAAAACATTTTTTCTCCCTCTATTACTTTCCTTCACTCTTGTGGGATGTAATAAAGATGTAATTGACGAGAAAATAGAAAATCCTATAGTCACTGGAGATGAACTCCGGTTCGCCAGGGCAGCAAGTTTCCAATCACTGAATGCTCCAAATTCCGAAGGATGGGAAGTAAAGTCGATTCCTGACTGGATAGGAATAAAGGAAAAACATGGAATTCCGGGTGAGCAGATTGAAATATATATTGAAGATAATGTCTTTGATGAGGATAGACTTGATACACTCACTATCGCCTCAGCTTCGGGTGCGCTTCATAAGTATCCTATCCGACAACTTGGAGCATTCTCTGATCCTGACAATGGTACCTTAGGGAATGGGGATGTGTCGCGTACCTATGGAGTCGGTATGGGAATCAATGTGCTTAGCAATAATACCAGATTTAAGTATGACATATGCTCCGCAGTCGTTAATGTTTATAAAATAGGGAATTGTCTTGAAGAAATTGGAGAAGCAGAGGCATTCTGGGATGATGAGGCATATTCATCATCTACTAATTCTTATGCGGGCTCAAGTTCACTGGCTATATCCAATCAACTCTCTGTGGAGGCTGGAATAGGAGTAGAAGTATCTGGTTTTGATGCAAAAATAAAAGGAGCTTTCTCCACCAAAGAGAGCAGTGACACCAAGACTTCATACGCAATGCGCGATATAAAGCACATTGTGAAGTCGCGTTATTTGCGTGGAGGAGCTTTGCGCTATATCACAGAAAACAATTCATCCAATTGCTTGGCGACAGGCCTTAACAGGTTTATTGAAGATCTGAAAGATCCCACATATGCAGATAAGAAGTCTACCATGCGCATAATAGTCAACAACTATGGTACTCATATGGTTACGTATGGGGCTATGGGTGGATCTCTGCAATTGGCAATTTCAAAAGAAAGTACAGAAGTTCTCTCCCAGCAAGATATCCTTGCATCTCTCGAAGTCAGCGTAAAAGGCACTGTGGGAGTGACTGGAGAAGTAAAACTGAGTGACAAGGAAAAGAAATCTGTGGAGAACACTACAATTTCTGTAGTTACTTATGGAGGTAAGAATCCAGGTCCAGTAGCAGTCGGCACCCCTTTTGATGAAGTGCTGAATAAATATCTTGACGCGGATTCCTTAAATAATTGGATAAGTACCCTGCGTTCTGATGTGCCCGACTCTAAGAAAGAATTGGCTCTTATTGATGTTAAGGTAGTGCCTATTTGGGATCTCATTCCCGATAAAGCAGTATCTGAAATGCTTCATGAATACATCGTGACAGAATATCAAAAGGAGCTTACGAAACACGAGCCACTCATTTATGTAGTGGATGGGTTGGATGCCCAGCATCCGGGCGTAGATCAAGGCTTCGCGGAACTTCCAGAAATCAATGTGCGTCTTGAATATTTCGATGGAATAGTACCAGAAATTGATTCACAGAAGGCCGTACGTATAGTATATTCAGGCACTATGGATAAGATGAACTATGACCGTGGATTTTGCATAGGCGGTGATGGCATTACGCCTGGAAAGCTAAAGCGAGATCGCTATGGAAAGTATAGTTACGAGCCTTTTACTGGCTTGGATGATTCTCGAATAACGTCTGTCTATGTTGACATTAGTGGGGATGTAACGATTGCTCCAAAATCAACTATCAATTATGTCAATAGGAGATTCAGTGTAGGAGGAATCAAAGAGTTTACAAAACTTGATGACATTAATTTTATTGTAGGAATTGGCAAAGTGTGTGCTGCCAATAATCCTGCTTACGGCTCTATATTAGATATAGAAGAATTTTGGGATGACACAACTCAAGAGGGACAGAAAACCTGGTATAATACAAAATGGGCTTATGAAGAGCATGTGATGACCCGCACGGGGAGGTTCCCGAAAGCAGTAAAGGACTATGCTGACAAGTATGGTTTGATACTGTCTTTTTCAGGTGGATATCATGTGGATATGAATATGACCGATTACACTGTATATTATTGTTTTTATGATAAGGATAAACATCTACTTACTTCACAAACTGAAGAATTGAATAAACCTACAAATAACGTCCATGACTATCGCCCTTTTACGTATGATTTCGATATGCCCAAAGACGCAGAGTATCTTATAGCAAGATTTACATTGTCTGAGAACAAATATTTAGCACCATTTCTCATGATGAGTCAATCTATATGGTGTTGGCAAGTTCCTTTGAGACTAACAGCATCTCCGGCTTATATACCCAACCCACTTGTAAGAAAATGAGACGTTCGATAGCTTCACATCTTTTAAGCCTGATTGTCATTGCTGCCTCTTGCAGCAATGACAACCTATCAGTAAAAGAAAATCTTCTTCTATCTCCTTCAGAAATAAAACTAAGCGCTCTTTGTCAAGAAAATTTATTACGCATATCATCATCTGAAGGATGGTCAGCCACTTGCGATGCAGAATGGCTTACCATTACCAATTCTTCCGGCAGAGGAGATGGTGTAATTCCACTCTATATCCAACAAAACGATAATGGAGAAGCACGCACTGCCAAAATTAAGGTAGATTTTGAAAACGGTCAATTTTTGAATGTATCAGTCTTACAGCTTCCGAATGATAATAATGCTCCGCTCTCTTATATTCCACAGTCTTTCGGTGTGGGCTGGGGTTATGATGCTACCGTTGATTATGGCGATGTAGCTGGATTGAGGGGACAAGTGATAGATGTTGCAAAACTGCGTAATCTTACGGGTTGGGATAATTGCGTGATGTTTGACAATTCCACTGGATCTTTCTATGAGATGGCTGCTGAATCCTCCACTACCGAGCTGTGCAACTATCTTTCTACCAAACTCACAGGGGAAGTGGACCTTAAGATTGCCGGAGCCAAAATTTCAGCAGAGTTTGAAAAGCAAATTACTGAGACCGCAAATCGGTATTTCCTTTGGTACCGCAATTATTATCAGGTGAAAGAATGTTATTTTATGGCAGATATGTATGATCCCCAAATTACGCCCTATGCACTTACATTAGATTTCAAGAAGGCCATCTATTCTATGACACCTGCTCAGTTTGTACAAAATTATGGTACCCATCTTGTGACGAGTTCTGCTCTTGGAGGAAAACTTGACTATTATATGACAGTCTCACAAGATATTAAAGAAACCGTAGAAAGAATTACCCTGACGGTGTCAGTAAAGTTCTTATGCTGGAGTGCATCTACCACCCATGTTGACGAGAATGTCTGGACTTCAATCAAGCAGAGTCTGACAGGACGGTACTATTGTGCAGGGGGCGGCAGCAAAGGTCTGGAGTTGAGCAAGCTACTTGATCGCACTGTCAATAAAGGAGAGCCAACAATGCCTGATGGAAGTCAATGCACTCTCTTCCAGGAATGGGCAGAGTGTTTTAATGACCCAAATACCGTCAAACACGAGGATTTGGCTATCATTGCAGTACACGTAGTGCCTATTGCAGATATTGTGTCGATGGTCAGTCCATCAAAGGGTGCAGAAATTGACCGTTATATACGTTCATCTTACTTGAAATAATCATTGACAAATTGGACATTGAGGATGTCCAATTTGTCATATTCTAATTTTATGCAATTTGTTCCTTATGAAGACGAACAAAAGTGTGTGTTATAACTTATATGAGTCATATCTTAAACGCTATACATATTAAGTCGTATAACGGGCCCCATGTCCTTGCCTATTCAAGAACAAATGTCATCAAATTGCCCTTTTCCCTCATTCTATTACATGACCTATACATGAAATCAAGTGCTTCAAATCTCACTTAATCAGATGCTTATAACTCCAGTGACATTCACATATGTACTTATTTGCACTATATCATTACATGAAATTACATGAATTAGCCCCAATTTGGAATATAAGCTATATCACGTCTGTTGGTTCCATTGGGTGTACCAACCTTTATTAAACCTTGGGCCAAAGCCTCCTTTATGATCAATGACACCGCTGGATAATTTTTTTCATCAACGCCTAATCTCTGAATCTCTGACGTAAAGATTTGTTTGTTAGCATTTCATTCGACAGAGGTTATTCCCGAAAACATTACTTTCCTCAATCGCAGTCCAAATTCCACATACTCCCTCATTTTTACCAACTGCAAGGCTATTAACTGTTCAATTCATAAATATATCCCTGCAACCCTATATTTTCCCAAAAAAATTTGCACCGCACCGAAAAAATCACTAACTTGCAGCCGAAAAAAGCGACAAAACCATGTACACTGATCTCTCCATATGCAAGACACTAAGCTGCCGGGGAGCCGTCTTATACAACGGCGGAGTACGTCGCCTGCAGCGACACGGACTCAAGGCAAACGGAGTCTACGGCAAGGTCGACAACCTGCACATCAAATACGACGGCAACCGCATAAGCACGGTGCTCGAGGATGCAGTTGCAGTGACCCAGAATGGGAGCATGGACTATCCTGGAGGGAATAAGGAGCTGTACTTCACCTACAATGACTGGGGGGCACTGACCAGTGACGAGAGCCGCGGCATCACCGACATCATCTACGATAACTTCGGTAATCCCACACAGATCAACTTCTCAAACACAAGGAAGATCATAAACGTATATTCTGCAGCCGGTGAGAAACTGAGGACAACCGTGACATTCGGTCAAATCCTTCATTTAGATGGTGTCTCCACTTTAGAGCTGGATGTAGCACCGATGGGTGTTGATGCTGTTGATGCGACACCATCTATAGGGACCATACCTCAGAACGTAACCGAATACCATGGACCGGTAATCTACCGCAATAGCAAGCTGGACATGGTCCTCTTCCCGGGTGGCTATGCGACCCAGAGCGGCAGCGACGTCACTTTCCACTACTACACCCAGGATTACTTAGGCAACAACCGTGCTGTCATCAACGGCTCCACCGGAGCCATCGAGCAGACAATTGCGTATTATCCCTACGGTGGAGTGATTGCCGACCTTGGTACTCCAACCACCGGCCAGCCGTACAAGTTCGGAGGGAAGGAACTCATCACCGTCAACGGACTGAACGAATACGACTTCGGCGCAAGAAATTACTATAGTGCAGTTCCTGGATTTACAAAGCCCGACCCTCTTTGCGAGAAATACCCATGGATTTCTCCGTATTTATATTGCCTTAATAATCCGGTGAATGCTTTTGATCCCGATGGTAACATTGTAATCTTTGTTAACGGAATGCATTTCGGAGATGGAGGAAGACCCAAGTATTGGAACAATGTGGATTGTGCAATACAAAATGCTCTAAACGATTACTCTGCTAAATATATTGATGGATCGTTTGGAGGAATGGTCAATTGGCTGAGTACAGGGATCCCTAATACTAATCTTATTGCAAAAAACCGTCATAAGCAAGGATTTAATATCGGTGAAAAAATTGCCAATTCAATTTATAGCAATCTTTCAGAAGAGGAAACTATAAAAATAATATCACATAGCATGGGAGCCGCTGCAACCAAAGGGCTTATAGAGGCTTTTCTCGAATACGCAAATGAAAAAGGCATTGATCCAAAAATAGAATTTGAGTTGGATCTTGCCCCATTTCAGCCCAACGAGCAAGTAGCAAATAAAGAAGTGCCTACATATACTGTCTCTCATGAATATGATAAATTGGCTGGATTATCAAATATGAAAAATGCTAAAAATTTTCATACTAGAAAAGATAAAAAAGATAGTTCGACAAAGACTGAACATAGTATAGATTCATTTAAAGATGAGGTTGTCAGATTAATTAATGAAGGTAAAATCAAAACTTCCGTAATTTATAAATAAAAGTAAATTTATCTTTAAATTAACACTCATGTATATTAGATTCTTTAAATATATTTGTATATCCTCGCTTTTGGGACTGGGATCAGCGATTCTTGCTGATTTCTTATGGTTTGCGATAACCGGTGGAATACATATAATAGATTCCTCCTTTTTGGAACCTATGGTATTCTTGACATGCTGGGGCTTAGGAGCCATATTTTCATGGTTGTCATACAGTTTCACGAATCATCTTGCTTTAACAACATATCTCTTTTCATATTTGATTTTCATTATAATAAGTTTTATCTATGGAGGATATGATGATCCATCTGTAAAAGGATGGTTTTATCTTTGCATAATTGGTTATGGAGTATTGTGTTTGCCTGCATATTTTGTCAATAGTAAATACATCATTCCTAAATTTTTTAAATGTAAATCATAGCGTATTATCATATATTCCTCCCTTACTCAACATAGAGCTCGTACTTCCTTTAATAGTATATTTATAATCCAGAACCCAGTCATCGACCATTATTGTATTGTTGGCAAGGATATTCAGTAACACAACCCCAAAATTATCTTACCAAAAACTTGCACCGCACCGAAAAAATCACTAACTTGCACCCGAAAAAAACAATAAAGCAATGTACACTGATCTCTCCATACACAAGATCCTAAATTTTCGGGGAGCCGTCTTATACAACGGCGGAGTACGCCGCCTGCAGCGACACGGACTCAAGGCAAACGGAGTCTACGGCAAGGTCGACAACCTGCACATCAAATACGACGGCAACCGCATAAGCACGGTGCTCGAGGATGCGGCTGATGTGACCCAGAACGGGAGCATGGACTATCCGGGAGGGAATAACCGAGCAGTTATCAACGGCTCCACTGGTGCCATCGAGCAGACCATTGCTTATTATCCCTACGGCGGTGTGATAGCTGATCTTGGCACTCCGACCACCGGCCAGCCCTACAAGTTCGGAGGCAAGGAACTCATCACTGCAAATGGACTGAATGAATACGACTTCGGAGCACGTCGTTACTACCAAGCCGTCTCTCACTTCACTTCAATCGATCCTATGGCCGAGAAATATCCTTGGCTCTCCCCATACCTTTATTGTGCCAATAATCCGGTCAATGCAATTGATCCTGATGGCAATATCATAATCTTTTTAAACGGTATGCATAAGGGAGATGGAGGAAAATCGGATTATTGGAATGGACTTGACTATGATATCAAAAACAAATTAAATGATTATAATGCCAAGTACATAGATGGATCTTTTGGGGGTATCTATAATACTCTCTTAAGTGTAGATTCTTTTCTACTAGGCCACGATTGTAGCAATATTTCAGCTGGAAATAGAAATAAGATAGGGTATATTTGTGGATTGGCTCAAGCAAAAGAAATTTATAAAAATTTAGCAAAAAATGAAACTATAGCAATTATCACTCATAGTATGGGGGCGGCTGCCGCTAAAGGGTTTGTAAAAGCATTAATAGAATATGCAAATAAACACGGCTTTGATCCTAAAATTATTCTTGAGTTAGACATTGCTCCTTTTGAATGGTGGGATCAAAAAGGTCATGACGATGTTCCAACTTATACAATATCTCATTGGTTTGATGGAGTGGCAGGCCCGTCATTTATGAAAAATGCCAAAAACTTTCGAAGACATTTCAATTTAAAAGAAATTCATCCATTTGACGAACATTCAATTGACTCCTTTAAAGATGATGCAATAGATGTATTGGATGGAATCTTGGAAGGAATGAAAAGTGGAAAGATTAAAGTATATTTGGATGGGAAAAGAATGAACTAATTCTAAGATATCATGAAACTAAATAATATTAAATTCTTGCAATTTCTTGCTTTCTCACTAGCCGGTGGATTAGTGGCTTCAGTTCCCGCTGCAATTTTATGCTGTTTGGTCTTTTTGTTTATCCTTGTCCCCATGATGCCAATAATATTTATCCCCTGTTGGTTTAGTGGAGCAATTCTCGGATGGGCTACAACACCTACAGAGAAAGAACTTCCTATACGTACCTATTCTTGGAGTGTGGCATTTTCTGTAATTGTTATCTTTCTTATAGTCTATAAATGGTTTTATCCAGACGATATTGTATGGTGTATCATCTGGACATATATATTTTCCTGTGTATTTGCCGCCTGTTCCTTTCCAATCATAATTTACATTAAGAAAAAAATTATTCCAGACATTTTTATGCCTCCAATTCCACGAAATAATCATTAACTTGCACCCTAAAACAACCGACAAAGCCATGTACAAAAACCTCTCCATACCATCCCCCGCCATCGGCCAGCCCTACAAGTTCGGAGGCAAAGAGCTCATCACCGCCAACGGCCTGAACGAATACGACTTCGGCGCAAGACGCTACTACCAAGCCATTCCGCATTTTACCTCTATCGATCCTCTCTGCGAGGACACCAAGCACTTGTCTCCTTATCTTTACTGTGGAAATAATCCAGTAAATCTTGTTGATAGAGATGGGAAAAAGTTTTTCTTTACAGGTGGTAGTGAATCAGATTATAATCAAATAAGAGATTGGTTGAACGTTATAACTCAAGGCCAG
>CAZWJO010000118.1:0-9782 GCA_964634905.1 uncultured Sangeribacter sp. | reverse complement strand
TGCACTTTCTTTTCATACATTGAAAAGGCCATTTCATACATTATCCAGCTAAAAATTGGCGATCTCAAGTATAATTTATAATTTTGTGTAAAAATACTATTTACTTTCACACTTCGGTCGGTATCTATTCTCAGAGCTGACTGATGCCGGAATAAAATTAGAACTTTAAACATACTGAATTATGAAAATACCAGGACTAACTTTCTCTTGGAAACGTGCAGTCGGAGTCTCCAAGATGAAACGTGACTTCTCCAAAGCCACCGGCATCCCTACATCCCGCGCCGGACTCGAGCGTAAAATTGGCAAAGCAATCATCAACTCAATAATCGGCAAAAAGAAATGAATATCATGACACTTATTATTTTAGCAACTGTAGGGTGGATAATATTAGGAATCATCATTATTGTTGCTATTCTTATTGGTATTATCTGTTTTCTAATCTACGCAGTGGCATTTGGAATTGGCCACAAAAATGAAACTGAAGCTTCTGCATGGCTTTATTGGGAAACTCACAAGATTAAAGCATGGTCTGAACTTTCTGATGAAGAAAAAGAAAAGATGGTGATTGCCAATCTTATTATTGCTGATGATGTAGGAGCTGTTGTAACTAAAGAAGAAATCGTTAAAATACTTGAAGAGCAACCGCCAATTACCGAACCTCACATCGGATTAAGTTTCAGTTAAGTAGCTATTATACCTTTTCAAATGTGTCGGGGATGAATATCATGAAAACAAATAAGACACCAACTGAATTCATTTTAAACTAAATTAATACGACACGTATTTTCAAGCGAAATTTGCAGATATCAAAAATTTGAAGTATCTTTGTGAAAAATACTCAAAAACATGGCTAAATATATTGACCCGACTTCCGACATGGGTTTTAAACTCCTGTTTGGCAGAGAAAAGATATCAGAGCCTTTACTGATAGGCTTGCTCAATGCCTTGCTTTCTGATCGTGAGGATTTCGAGGAGATCACATCCGTATCTTATCTCAACAATGAACGCTCTGCGGATTGGAAAGATGGAAAGTCTATCAGGTACGATATCCTGTGCGAGACATCATCCAAACATCGTTTCATTGTCGAAATGCAGAAAGCTGGTCAACCTAAATTCATTGATAGGGCGACTTTCTATGTGGCCAGGAGTATCGCTGAGCAAGGATATAGAGGCAAGAACGAAGAAGAGCTGGATTGGGATTATTCTCTCAAACCCGTCATTGGGATATTTTTCTGTAATTTCCACATACAAGGATTGAACAAGAAGCCGATAGTAAAGGCTTCATCTTTTGACGAGGAGACGCTCGAACCAATAGGAACGAAAACACGTTATATTTTCGTACAGCTTCCTTTTTTTAATAAGGAGAAGGAGGCATGCAAGAATTTGGACGATCAATGGATTTATAATATTAAGAATATGGGAATAAGTCAGGAAGTGGCATTTAAAAAGAATAGCGAAATATTCAAGCGTCTGGCGGAGGTGGCAAACGTGGCGACTCTCACCCCAGAAGAGCGCTATCATTACGAGGCAGACATCAAGACTGCTCGCGATACTCTCAACCAGATTCGAGGGGCGTTTCAGGAAGGAAGAGCTGAAGGAAGAGCTGAAGGAAGGGCTGAAGGAGAAAAGAAGGGCCGTCTCCAAGAGCGTCTGGACAGCATACGTTTCATGTTATCGTTAGGCATATCTCCTGAGGTGATAGCTGATCAATACGATATGTCTCCGGAAGAAGTCCTTAGAATATCAAAAGAACAATAAAAACAAATATGAAGCACTCCTATCACTGGGCGTGCTTCTGTCGTAAAATGTGCCTCCGCGTGATCCTTCAATTCACCAAATTCAATACCTTTTACTTCATTACGACTTTTGGTATCTAACTCATAGCTGAATTATGGCACTTTCAAGTTTTTCTTATTCAACTTTCACAATCAAAAAATCTCTGCGCTCTCCTGGCGATGGATAGCTCCCCGTATCCATTGCGAACTCGCCAAAACCGACTCGAGAACCCTCCTTATCTTTAATATTTTATAATTAATATTTAGAAAAAACTATGCGCCTTTGCGACCTCTGCGCGATTTTTTCAAGCTTGTAAAAGTTGAGTTATTTATTAACAATAAACAAAATTTACTATTTTTATTTATTGCCAATAAATAAATTTGGCTATTTTTATTTACTGCCAATTAAAATAATCATACATTTTCTTGGGAGTTTCGACAAAAAATATTATCTTTGCATGAGATTTTAAAGAAATTGGCATGTATATAGAGACTCTCAAATCCATAATAGTGGAAGGGCAAGAACTCCTTCATGAATTACACCCTATTAGTAGGGAATACAATTTGGAAGAAAAAGCCAGATATGTATTTGTCGGAATACGACAATCCGGGAAATCATATATGCTTTATCTTCGCGCTTTAAAGCTGATAAAGGAAGGACATGATATCCGGGAAATGCTTTTTGTCAATTTTGATGATGAACGTCTTATAGGTATGGAAGCGAAAGATCTTGATTCCATCCTTCAGGCTTATTCATCTATGTATGATCTTAAACCAACCATTTTCCTCGATGAAATTCAAAATATAGATGGTTGGGAACATTTTGCCAGGAGACTTGCAAACCAAAAGTATATGGTATATATCACTGGTAGCAATGCAAAAAAGCTCAGTCGTGACATTTCTACTACTCTTGGGGCTCGATATGTAGAGGAGTTTATTTTCCCCTATAGTTTCAAAGAATACTTGAGAGCAAACGATGTCTCTGTAGATCCCAACTGGATGTACGGCAAGACAAAAGGTGAAATAGATCGTTATCTATCCTCTTATTTCAAATGGGGTGGATTTCCTGAACTATTACTATTCAAAAACAAGCGCCAATGGCTAAATGAACTCTATGAGAAAATTATTCTTGGTGATATTATTAGCCGTTACGGTATTAAAAACGAGTTAGCACTACGTCTCGCTGTCAGACGACTCGCTGAAAATATCAAAACACCTACCTCTTACAATAGACTCGCAAATATTGTAAAAGCTTCAGATGTCTCCACAAATGTAGCATCTATTCAAGAATATGTCAAATTCTGCACCGATGCTTGCCTGCTTTTTTCACTTGAAAATTATGCATCAAAATTCGTAGAAAAAGCTACAGTCAAGAAACATTATTTCATTGACAACGGTTTGCTGAATATATTCCTGACAGATAGCGACACTTCATTGTTGGAAAACATTTGTGCCATCACACTTTTTCATAATAGTTTCCAAAACGATGACCAGAAGGTTTTCTATTACAATAAGGAAGTGGAAATCGATTTCTACATACCCTCTATTAAAAAAGGAATCCAGGCAAGCTATAGTGTAAACGACCCAGCAACCTTAGAGCGTGAGATCAAGGCCCTGACCACATTCCACAGGCACTATGGCTTAAACAAAGCGGAAATAATCACATACTCTGAGGAGAGGACAATAGAGACTCCCAATCTGAAAGTACACGTAATTCCATTGGCCAAATGGCTCCTATCATTCCAATAAAGAAAGGTATTGATCGTGATTTTTCCAAAGCCACCTGCATCCCGATCTCCAGCATTGGAATCAACAGATGGTTTCGACAAGATAATCATTTTATTAGCTTTCCGGCTACTAAGAGCCTTCATAGCTTCATTAATTTCTTTGCCGATAACATTGAATAGACGATAACTATGACAACGACGAAAACGGCGAAAACATTGACAACGATGAGAACTCATATTTGGCTATATCAGATTTTTTTGTTAATTTTGCGCAATAATCCAAAAAGGAATCTAAAATATCAATCTCCGCCCGAAATTTTTGGCACGGTTATTGTTATTTAGAATGTAACAAACGTAAATATAGAAATAAACATACAAAAACTGAAATGAACGTAACGTTTGAAAAAATCGACGATGTGAACGGTATCGTTACCGTTGAACTCGCTGCAGCTGATTACGCTGACAACGTAAAGAAAGCACTTAAGAATATCGCAAAAAACCGTCCTGAACCAGGTTTCCGTCCAGGAAAGACTCCGGCAGCCCTCATCCAGAAAAAATATGGTGAAGCTGTGAAGTACGATGAAGTTAACAAGGCGGTCTCTGACGCTCTTTATAATTATATTAAGGAAAATAATCTCCCTGTTCTCGGAAATCCTGTTCCTGAAGCAAACGAGAACTTCGACATCAAGAATGATGACTTCTCTTTCAAGTTCCGTGTAGGGCTTGCTCCTGAAATCAACTCTCCTGTTAATAAGGAGTTGACAGTTCCTTACTACAATATTCAGGTTACTGATCAAATGGTGACAGAACAGGATCAAAATCTCCGTCGTCGCTTCGGCAAGCAAGAATCTGGCGATATTGTAGAAAGCAACTCTGTAGTAAAAGGTATCATCACTGAGCTAAATGAAGATGGAACAGTAAAAGAAGGTGGTATCATTGTTGAAAATGGCATCCTTGGTCCTGAGCATTTCAAGAACGAGGAGCAGAAAGCTCTCTTCGTAGGAAAGAAAGTTGGCGATAAGTTCACTTTCAATCCTTGGACCGCTGCTGCCGGAAACACCGTTGAACTTGCTTCTATGCTCAACATCAACAAGGATGACGTTGAGAACCACAAGGGTGACTTCCAGTTCGAAGTGACTGACTCCATCGTTCTCCGTCCTGCAGAACTTGGCCAGGAATACTACGACCAAATCTTTGGCAAAGACAATGTCAAAGACGAAGAGGAATACAAGAAGAGCGTGAAAGAGTTGATCGAGACGCAGCTTAGCAACGATAGCGATTATCGATTCACTATTGACGCTAAGGATGCTATTCTCAATGCTATAGGTAATGTAAACCTCCCTGATGCAGTTCTTAAGGACTATCTCAAGCAAGCTAACGAGAAACTCAACGATGAAAACATCGAAGTTGAATACGCAAGCGCACGTCCACAACTCCTTTGGCAACTCGTAAGCGACCAGATAGCTAAGGCTCTTGACGTTAAACTTGATAAGGAAGATGTTTTGCAACTCGCTAAGGCTATCGCAGCAAATCAGTTCGCTCAATACGGTATGCCTAACGTTCCAGACGACATCCTTGAGAAATATGCACAGGAGATCATCAACGGCAAGCAAGGTGACCAAGTTCGCCAGCAGGCTTTTGAAAACAAACTCTTCGGTGCCATCAAGAATGCAGTCACTCTCGACGAAAAGAACGTAAGCGTAGAAGATTTCAACAAACTCTTCGCTCCCGTTGTAAACCTTGAAGCTCCCGCACAAGCCTAAAAATCGTAGATAATCGATAGAAGCGGCGTGCGGCATCCCGCCACGCCGCTTCTCACATTTTTTTAGGCTTCAGGCCGATAAAGGTCATTAAGAGCCCTTAAAGTCCCTAAGAGCCCCTAAAGCCCTTATTGCCCCTTAGAGCCTTTATTGCCTTTAAAGCCCTTAACCCCCTAACCCTCAATTTTCGCCCGCAAAAATTGAATAATAAAGACTATGACAGATTTCAATAAATACGCCGTGCATCATCTCGGCATCAACAGCAACACTCTCGACGGCTACCAGAAAGCCGTTAACCGTCAGGCAGGCGCAGTTTCAGTGCCTCACGCTGACTACATGAACCCTTACATCCTCGAAGAGCGCCAGCTCAACGTGACTCAAATGGATGTATTCTCTCGCCTTATGATGGACCGCATCATATTCCTCGGCACTCAGGTGACCGACCAAAGCGCAAACATCATCCAGGCTCAGCTCCTATATCTTGACTCAGTAGATCCTGATAAAGATATCTCTCTCTACATCAACTCTCCCGGTGGCTCTGTATACGCCGGTCTCGGTATCTACGACACTATGCAGTATGTTAATAGTGATGTCTCTACTATCTGTACCGGTATGGCTGCTTCCATGGCAGCTGTGCTTCTCGTGGCAGGCGAAAAGGGAAAACGTTTTGCTCTCCCCCACAGCCGAGTGATGATCCATCAACCTATGGGTGGAATTCAAGGTCAAGCTTCCGATATCGAGATCACTGCCCGCGAAATCCTCAAACTTAAGGATGAACTCTACCGCATCATATCCGAACACAGCGGAATGAGTCTTGAAAAAGTGGCTGCTGACAGTGACCGCGACTACTGGATGATTGCTTCCGAAGCTAAGGAATATGGTATGATCGACCGCATTCTCATCAACGAAAAGAAGAAATAACTCGTTATCATGGCAAAAAAAACACAGGGATCTGGACTACAGTGTGCCATGTGTGGAGTTTTCGACTCTGAGGCCAATCCGGTCGTGGAAATCATGCCCGGATTGGCTCTCTGTTCTGATTGCGTTTCATACATTGATGCTACTGCTCAGGCTGAACTTGCGCAACGCAGTTCCTCTAAACCTAAGAAAAAGGCTAAAAATTCTATTCCTAAACCAAAGGAAATTAAGGAATTTCTTGACCAATATATAATTGGTCAGGAGGAAGCCAAGAAATATATGGCGGTTGCCGTCTACAACCACTACAAGCGTATCCAGCGTCTCGATGAAGGGAAACAGGACGCTGAGGATGTAGATATCGAGAAGTCAAATGTCATTCTTGTCGGACCCACAGGTACCGGCAAGACTCTCCTTGCTAAGACTATCGCAAAACTCCTTGACGTTCCTTTCACCATCGTTGATGCCACTGTCTTGACAGAGGCCGGTTATGTTGGTGAAGACATCGAGTCTCTCCTTACTCGCCTTCTACAAGCTTGTGACTATGATGTGAAGAAAGCAGAACGAGGTATCATCTTCATCGACGAGATTGACAAGATCGCACGCAAGAGCGACAATCCTTCTATCACACGTGATGTTAGTGGAGAAGGTGTTCAGCAAGGTCTTCTTAAACTTCTTGAGGGATCCACTGTGCTCGTACCCCCTAATGGTGGACGTAAGCATCCGGAACAGAAGTTGATACCCGTGGATACGAAGAATATCCTTTTCGTCTGTGGTGGTGCTTTCGATGGTATCGAGCGTAAGATTGCAAATCGTCTCAACACACACACTGTTGGCTACGGTCAGAACAGCAGTGACGCAAAGAAAAAACGTGAGAATCTTATGCGCTACGTGATGCCCCAGGATCTCAAGTCATTCGGTCTTATCCCTGAGATTATCGGTCGTCTTCCGGTGCTGACCGCACTTGACCCTCTCGACCGTGATGCTTTACGACGTATCCTTGTTGAGCCAAAGAATGCAATCATCCGTCAATACAAGAAACTTTTCGAAATGGACGGCGTGGAGCTGGAATTCACCGACGAGGCTTTGGACACTATCGTAGACAAAGCAATCGAATATAAACTCGGGGCCCGCGGATTAAGGAGCATAGTTGAGACCGTTATGGTAGATGCAATGTACGAAGTCCCGTCCTCCAAGACCAAAAAATTCGAAGTGACAGCCCAATACGTACTCGACAAACTCGCTCAAAACCCCGGCCTAAACCAAGCAGATTAATTAGGTAACAGACGGCTACCCAGCCGTCTGAAATCTAAAAAAAGAAATACAACTTTCCAAAAAGCATGCGATAACCGCATGCTTTTTTTACATGCGGCGAGACCTCCGCCGTAAGAGCCATAATGACCTTGGTTGTATCCGGCGCGAACTTGTCCTTGCAGACCGTCATCCACAAACTCCGCCGCACATTTCGCCACGACCCCAATGTCTCCATCATCAATCAACGTGGCTTCGGCTACATGTTGTCAATACGTTGATCTCATGCGCATTGGTATAAGATTAGTCTAACTACCTATGCGGAAGTTTTCATTCTCGGCAAGGAATTTATCATAGTGAAAGAAGTCGATATTATTTAGATTTCTGTTGTATGAGGGGCTATTTCAGTGTCGTGGCAAGCAAACGAGTCAATACAATCCTCACTCATACTGATGTCGCGTATCCATTCAAGTGATTCGTATGCAGCTTTCTTATCTTCGACCACACCCGGCAACAGCATTTCTTTCCACGACCGGGTAGCGTAACCGCCATCAGAAAAATACAGGACTTTCTTTCCATTGTTTTGAAGAAGAGTTGCTGCGAGTCCCTTGCTATGTCCGGGTATATGTACTAACTGGATAGTGCCATCGCCCAATAAGTCGTAGGATTCGCCGACCGGACCAAGACCGGTTTTCTCAAACCTGAATGTTTCGATACCCGTGCCTTCCCAAAGACGTGGGGTATAGCGCGAATGGCTGTTGACAAACTGAGTTGCGCTCTCCATCTCCGGTTCGGAGACAAGAATTTTTTTCGCGCCCTTGAAAGGAGAAAGACCACTTACATGGTCGCAATCGAGATGTGACAGCACCACATAATCAAGATCCTCCACCTTGATTCCCATTTCTGCCAACTGCTCATCGGCAGTCTTGCCAGTCTCTACATAACCTTGATTCACCTTGTAAAGCAACAAGGATAGATGCTTGATCTGGGCTTCCTTATCTATGACGCCATTGGGCGACATATCGCGGTTCCACCCTGTGTCAACAAGGATTCTTGCCTTTGGGTGTTCGATATAGACGGCGGTCACCGGCAACCATATCTTCTCAGACTCTTTTTCGAAGAAGCCGGAAGCCTTTATCAGGTTACCGTCACCAAACGGAAGATTGGGCGATACGAGTACGTGTCCGCAATGCAACATGTGTATTTTAATTTTGTCCATATTATTGTGAAGGTGATTATTGATGATAGAATATCTTTCTCTTACCATGAAAATGCAGAGAATTGATATTTGTTCAGATATGCTGTATATATACTGATGTATGGTAATCAATGCCTGAGAGGAAGAATGTACCATAATATGGAATGAATAAACCATATTCAATATTCGATGGCGATAAATGTCACATAATATTGTTGAATTAAAAAGAATGTACTAATTTCGCAAAATGAAAGGTATCAGACATTCCATAAGCTATATATCGTCTTCTCCGGGTGAGGTCGGTCTACCGACATTGCCTGATTATGAAGCCGGGGTGATGTACTGTCAGAGTGGAATTGCAAAAATCAAGGTTGACAGTGTATTGAGGGAACTCAATGCAGGAGACTTGTTGATAATCGTGCCGTTTAAAAAGGCTGTTTTTGAAATGACAAGCTTGAACTTTAAGGCTGTATTCTGCTCTGTTGATATTGAGTTTGCCATTTCGGCTGTGATGCCCTTGTCTTGGAGCACAAATCTTTTGCTTATCGCCCGACATCCGGTGGTTGCCATAAGCCCGGAGGATGCAAGACGTCTGCTCAACATTATACACGATATTGAAATCCGTCAAAATGATTTAGTGAATCCGGTAGTCCGTCTTATGACCGAGTGTTTTTGGAAAGCATTGGCATACCAGATTATTGAAGCATACACAGCCGTCCACCGGATTGAGGTTGAGAATGCCTCCACAAGGGATGTATTATTGATAACATTTCAGGCTCAGATTCGCCGCGACTTTCTTATACACAGGGAAGTCGCATATTATGCCGCCCTTCAAAATCTGACTCCGGCATATTTTGGTCAGGCAATAAAGGAGGCAACCGGCCACTCACCAAATTATTGGATTAATCAGGCTGTGGTTGGAGAAGCAAAGCGTCTGATGCTGTCAACTAATAAAAGCATCAAGGAAATCGGCTTTGCACTCAATTTCAGCAGCGCGACGTTCTTTTCACGATGGTTCAGGCAAAATGCAGGAGAGACACCTGCCGAGTTTCGTAGCCGACACAGGCACCCATAATGAAGTCATTTTGTAGACTGTGAGTAATAATTCTTGAAAACCTACGGGACACATTTTGTGAATCCCTACGAATTTATTATC
>CAZWJO010000117.1:0-9899 GCA_964634905.1 uncultured Sangeribacter sp. | reverse complement strand
GGTGAGGATATGGGGATATAATCTGAAATAAAGTTAAATAAGTTTAATATAGTGTTGAGAGTGTTGCATATTTCAGATATTAAGTCTAAATTTGCATCAGTTATCAAGCTAAAGGGGCTATCAAAGCTAAATTAGCTGGTATGGCTGAAATTTATTAATAACTTAACAATGAAATCTACCTGCATCCCTCTTCTCACATACATATTACTCATAATCCTTGGATTCTCTAATGCCAGGGCTCAGACTTGCCGCGTGTCGGTAGGGAGCTCAAGCGATGGGCTTCAAACTTATAGAGAGGTGTTTGAATACGACTATGTGGAAGTAAAACCATCTTTTCCCGGAGGCAATGAGGCTTTCCTCAAATATATCAACAAGAACCGTCATTATCCCGCGGATGCATACGAGAATGGTATAGAAGGAAGAGTGACTTGCAGTTTTGTGGTGAATGCCAACGGAAATATATCTCATATCCGAGTCATCAAGGGATGTAATAAATCCTTAAACGCAGAGGCTATTCGCCTTCTTGCGGAGATGCCAAATTGGCTTCCCGGGCGACAGTCTGCTCAATGCGTACCGGTCCGCGTGGTGCATTGCATTCCTTTCCGGAAATGAAATTTAATAGCTATCTTAGCTGATTTAGCTTAGATAGCTATTATATTTTATCTATAAGAAGTAAGAGAGGTTGAGGGCGAGGGTTGTGGCGGATTTGTGAGGTTGGGAGAAGCTTACTCCTATGCCAAAGTCTTTTACGTTGAGGCCTAAGCCGAGTGAAAATCCGCTCAGAAAATTACGTTGGTGCGTAGACATGTCTCCTCGAGTCTTGTAGTTGTATCCTAATGCGACGTAGAATAGGTCGGAAGGGGAATATTGTAAGCCAAAAGTTAGATGCCTGAAAAATGTCGGGAAGAATTTATATTCCGCCTCTTCGGTCTCAGAAGAGCCGGTTCCTGTTCCGCTTTGGTCGTGCTTGTAATAAGGAAGTTTCCAATGGGTAAGATGATGAGCGGTAATTGAAAGTGAGAATGGGCCATCACCTAACCCTTGCATGTATCCTAATTGGATGTCAAAGGGAAGATGATCATACTCTTCATTGAATCTCTTCACCTGTCCACCGGCATTCTTAATGACAGCTGCCAATGAGAGGTCGTGCTCTTCATCATAATAGTTTATGCCAAGATCGGCAGCCAAAGCTATTGCTGAGTATTCTTCATAGTTGCTGTATATAAATTTAGCGTTGATGCCTCCGCGAAGGCGATCGGTAAAATCATGGCTATAGGTTCCTTCGATGGCAATGTCCTGGGGTCTGAAAGAGCCTGTATAGCTTCCATCGGGAGTATAACCGTCAATGCTGCCATAGTCAAGGTAGCGTATTCCGGCAGCCCACGCGCCTCGTTCTCCAGCAGCTTGGGCATAACGGACGGCAGCGAAGTTGGATGAACCAAAATAGCGCATATAGCTTAGTGCAGCGACGCGTCCTATCTCCGGACCAAGTAAACCTGGATTTTGGTCAACCATCATGGGATCAGTGTCAGCGGCCGCTATCGCATTGCCTCCAAGGGCCAGCGCATGCGTAGCCGATGAAACATCCAAAAACGAATAAGCATTAGCAGCCAACTGCCCATGAGCTGAGGCAGCTGCGAGCACTGCCATTGACGACAGTGCTCCCCGAAAGCTTTTATGTAGCCTAAATCTATACATATTTAGCTAACGAATCGTCATGGCTTTTTATTGTGTTTTTTTATTCAACTTTCATAAGCCATAGATGAGTTAAATAAAACTAAAGTATTTGCGTGAATGAGGAATTTTGTGTAAATTTGCAGTCGGAAAACGGAATAGCTGGATAGCTAATATAGCTAAAATAACGAGATAGCTTTGATAGCTAAGATAGCAAAAAAATAGCGAGATAGCTTTGATAGCTAATAAAGCTAATATAGATATTCTGAAAACTGACAACTGAAAACTCAAAATATATGGACAAGAAAGCTCTTTTGATTATCCTTGATGGATATGGTATCGGTGATCATCAGAAAGATGACGCCATCTACAACACGCCGACTCCTTTCATTGACAGCCTCGTGGCTGAATATCCTAATTCTCAACTTCAGGCTTCCGGCGAGAACGTAGGTTTGCCTGACGGACAGATGGGTAACTCCGAGGTTGGTCACCTCAATATCGGTGCAGGACGCATAGTGTATCAGGATCTCGTGAAGATCAACCGTGCTATCGCAGACGGAAGCTTTATGCAAAACCCTGAAATCAAGAGTGCTTTCGGTTATGCGCAGAAGACCGGCATGCCCATCCACTTCATGGGCCTTACATCAGCAGGTGGCGTCCACTCAAGCCTTGACCATCTCTTCGCTCTCTGCGACACAGCAAAGGCATACGGTCTTGACAAAGTATATATCCACGCATTCATGGATGGCCGTGACACTGACCCGAAGAGCGGAGCAGGTTATCTGAAAGAAGTTGAAGACCATTGCGCTCAAAGTGCCGGCACCATCGCTACGGTTATCGGACGCTACTACGCTATGGATCGCGATAAGAACTGGGACCGCGTAAAGGTTGCTTACAATGAGCTTATCTACGGAACTGGCAAAGAAACCTCCGACGTGATTAAGGCTGTCGAAGAATACTACGAAGAAGGAATCACTGACGAGTTTATGAAACCAATCGTAAACGACAAGGTTGATGGCAGAATCGGTGCAGGACACGTAGTAATTTTCTTCAATTATCGCAATGACCGTGCTAAAGAGCTCACCACAGTGCTCACTCAACATTCTGAGGCCGGAATGAACACTATCCCCGACCTCCAGTATTATTGCATGACACCTTACGACAGCAGCTTCACTGGAGTTCACATTCTCTTCCCGAAAGAAGACGTAGAGAATACTCTCGCAGAATATCTTTCATCTAAGCAAATGAAGCAGCTTCACATTGCAGAGACAGAGAAGTATGCACACGTGACATTCTTCTTCAACGGCGGACGTGAGGCTCCATTCGAGGGTGAGGAGCGTATTTTGGTTCCATCTCCAAAGGTAGCTACTTACGACCTCAAGCCGGAAATGTCTGCTCCGGAAGTGACTGAGAAACTTGTGGAGGCAATCGACAGCGAGAAGTATGAATTTATTGTTGTGAACTTCGCCAACGGAGACATGGTAGGTCATACAGGTGTATATCCGGCTATCCAAAAGGCTGTCGAGACACTCGACGAGTGCGTTAAGAAAGTGATAACAGCTGCTCTTGCTCATGGATATGAAAGCATCATAATCGCTGACCACGGCAATGCTGACCACGCTCTCAACGAAGACGGCACTCCAAACACAGCACACTCGCTCAATCCTGTACCATTCATCTATGTTGGAGACAAGAATGCAAAGGTGAAGAACGGACGGCTTGCCGACGTGGCTCCATCGCTGCTTCACATCCTTGGTATCCCGCAGCCTAAGGAGATGACTGGAGAAAACCTTATCTCAAACGATTAACGATTAACGATCAACGATTAATTTTGTGATGAAGAAGATGATCATCACGGCTATAATCGCGGGGGTGGCTTTATGTGCCGCTGCCCGCGATTTGGTCATATTGCATACAAATGATACTCATTCACTGATTCTTCCTGATGCTGACGGCAAAGGAGGAGTGCTTCAGAGAAAGGCTATCGTTGACTCTGTGAAGAATGTCAATAAGGATGTGCTTCTGATTGATGCCGGCGACAAGGTGCAGGGTACGCTATATTTCAAATTCTTCAAGGGAGATGTGGAATATCCGCTGCAGAATCTCCTTGGAGTGGATATTAGCATACTTGGAAACCATGAATTTGACAATGGTCTGCAAGCTCTCGCTGACAAAGAAAGAATACTTAAGACTGATAGACTCTCAGCCAACTATGATTTCACCGGCACTCCGGCAGAAGGTCTTTTCAAACCATACGTAATCAAGAAAATAGGAGGGAAGAAAATCGGTTTCTTAGGCATCAATATTGACCCTGAGTCAATCATAGCCCAGGCTAATTATGAGGGGATGGGTTTCAAGAATGTCATAGAGACTGCAAATGAGACAGCTGCTTTCTTGAAAAACAAGAAAAAATGTGACCTTGTTGTGGCAGTGACTCATATCGGTTACACCAAAGGCAATGAAAAGACTACCGATCCGGAATTGGCTCGTGCTTCAAAGGATATCGACATTATCATAGGAGGCCACAGTCACACGCTGATTGACCCTAATAACCCGGACAAATATCCAAGCATAGTGGAGAATTCCAATGGTAGGCCTGTGCTGATTGTGCAGACTGGGAAATCCGGTAAATATATCGGTCAGATAAGAGTTGATCTTGACAAACTTAAGACTTCAACACCCGCTGACTACGAGTATTCGCTGATTGAAGTTACTGATCGCTTTCCTGAGAATCGTCTTGATCCGAAGATTAAGCAATTTCTTCAGCCATACACTGATTCATTGGTGAACGTGACTAAAGACGTGATAGGATATGCATCCCAGGACTTCATAAATGAGGGAAGGACAGGCACATTCCCCAATTGGACAGCAGACTTCGGCAGTTGGTATGGCAACCTTGTCCTTGACTCATTGCGTCAGACTAATACCTCATTGCCGAAACTTGATTTTGCTATCATGAATGTTGGTGGAATTCGGAATGCCATACCCCAAGGATCTGTAACGACTGGGCAAATACTCAGCACTTTTCCTTTTAGCAACCATTTTGTGATAATGAATATAAGTGGAAAAGACATTATTGAGACTATTAAGGTTGCTGCAAAGAAGGGAGGAGAGGCTGTAAGCCATGAAATGACTGTAGTGTGCGACAGTGATAGGAATGTTGAGCGGGTGCTTCTTGACTTGAAGGAGATAGATCCTGAGAAAATGTATACAGTTGGCACGATCGACTATGTGGCGTGGGGGAATGATGATATGAAGACGATGGCTAATGGAGAATGGATCTACAGTGGCGATACTGAAGTTTGCGTCCCTATTATCAGATATGTCAAGGAGTTGAACCGGTTGGGATTGCCGATGAGTGCGGATACTCGTGGGCGGTTTGTGTATCCTGAGAAGTAAGTCTTTGACGGCATGTGGCGCATGCGGAGCATGCTTTATAACTAATTATGCTTTTGAGGGATTATGATGAAATTGCTTGCGATTGGGATATTTTGTTTAAGCATCCTTTTGGGAGGATGCCGGAATGGTGTTTCCTTATCGGATGCTGAAGAATCTGACTCAACTCATGTAATTGAGTTGGATTCTTTGCAGTTGGAGCATGACATCAGTAAGGAAGCGAGGCTATGGGCAGACTCTATCATGGACTGCATGACAGTGGAGGAAATGGCCGGTCAGTTGATCATGCCTGCCGTTTATTCCGACGACTCATACGCCACTTTGCGACTTCTAAAGAAATATGCCACCGACAGCCATGTAGGGGGCGTGGTGCTTCTTAAAGGAAGTGTCGGAGATGCAAAGATAATCGCTGATACCCTTAGAAAGATGAATCCTATTCCTCCTTTCATTGCCATAGATGCCGAATGGGGACTTGCGATGCGTCTTGAGGGGACTCCGGAATTTCCACGGAATGGAAGGATATCTGCAAATGCCGATGAAACAGCTCTTTTCGATTATGGCTATGAAGTGGCTCGTGAATGTCGAGAGATAGGAATCAATATGGTGCTTGGACCGGTGCTCGACGTTCTTCCGAATGGGAGAAGAAGTTCAGGAATTGGTTCACGCAGTTTCGGGAAAGATGCCCATCGAGCCGCGGAACTTGGAGTAGCATACGCCAAAGGAGTAGAATCGGGGGGAGTGATAAGCGTAGCGAAACATTTCCCCGGACATGGATCAGCCGATGCTGATTCTCACAAAAGGATGCCTTCGGTTGCGAAGTCAAAGGAAGAACTTGAAGCAATAGATTTACTTCCCTTCAAGGAATATATGGACAATGGTTTGAGTGCGATAATGATGGGGCACCTTCATGTCCCGGCTCTTGATGAGGAAGAAGTTCCGGTTACAGTGTCGGAAAAGATATTGAAGAATCTTGTCAGAAAAGAGATGGGATATCAGGGATTGATCATCACCGATGCGATGAATATGGCTGGAGCTGAGGGTAAAACGGCAGCCGATGCGATCATAGCCGGAGCAGACATAGTGCTTGCTCCTGCAAATACGGAAGAGGAGGTGATGATTCTTGCGGAAGCTGTCAGGAAAGGGCGTATATCAACGAGCCAAATGCGCGATAGGGTAGGACGTGTGTTACTTTATAAGTATATTATGGCTCGAGATAGCGCGGGAAGCGGAAAAATCGGAGATATGGAAGAAGCTGAAAGAATAATTAAACTTTTACGCTGACTATTTGTTGTTTTAGTAGTGAAAGAAATAACTAATAGTTAATAACCAATTTTAAAAAATACTAAGAAAAATGACTATTGAATCAATTGGAACATGGGCTGGTGAAGTTTACAAAGCCCTTGAGACAAATCCTACCGATGGACTTGGCATGAAGAGCCTTAAGAAGGCTACCAAACTTAAGAAAGATGAATTAATGGCAGCCCTCGGGTGGCTTGGTCGCGAAGGTAAGATATCTCTTTCTGAGAATGACGAGGAAATCGTAGTGACGCTTGTTTAATGAACAGTGAATAGTGAACAGTGAATAGTGAATAGTGAACAGTGAACTGTTACAAAATCAATGTTCGTTTGAGGATAGAATGATTAGTCTCGGGAGATTTTAGGTCTTCCGGGATTTTTTTTAGCTTGGATAGCTTTTATAGCTAATATAGCTTGGATAGCTTCTGGGTGGGATTGTGGATTTCAGAGAAAAATTTATTTAAATGGGGTGGAATTTTTATTTTTCGGAAATTTGCATTAACTTTGTAATCTACAAAATCACTCGCAGAAACATCTAAAACGATACACTATGTTTTCACCTGAAACTTATATCAAACGCCGCTCTGAGCTTAAGAAAAGACTCGGTAAGGGTGTCGTACTTCTCCTCGGGAACGACCTCGTGGGAATGAACTACCATGACAATGAGTATGAATTCCGTCAGGATTCCACTTTCCTCTATTATTTTGGCTTGAATCATGAAGGACTGAATGCAATAATAGACGTGGACAATGACCGCGACATCATCTTCGGCGACGAACTGACCATTGATGCAATAGTATGGACCGGCAATCAGCCTACACTTCACGAACTTGCCGCCAAGGCAGGAGTGACAGATGTCCGTCCATCATCCGAACTCCGCCCATATCTTGACAAGGCCCGCGAAGCCGCAACTCCTATCCATTATATACCTTACTACCGTGCGGATCATGAGCTTAAGCTCATCCAACTTTTAGGTTTGCAGCCGGGCGCCGCAGTGCCCTCAGTTCCATTGATCCGTGCCGTGGTAGATATGCGCAATCACAAGAGCGAAGAGGAAATTGCTGAAATTGAAAAGGCTTGTGTAGTAACAGCTATGATGCATAAGGCTGCCATGAAAGCCGCTCGACCCGGAATGACAGAATATCAGATGAAAGCGATAGTGGAGAAAGTGGCAACTGAAAACGGTATGCGTTGTTCTTTCCCGACCATAGCAACAGTCCACGGTGAAATTCTCCATAACCACTCCTATAATAATACACTGGAGTCAGGTCAGCTATTCCTTCTTGACGCAGGAGCAGAGACTGCGATGGGATATGCCGGGGATATGTCGTCAACTGTTCCTGTTGACCTTCGCTATACTGACCGACAGAAAGCTATCTACGACCTTCAGCAAGCTGCTTCACGCAATGCAGTGGCAATGCTCCGTCCGGGAGTGCCGTTCTGGGATGTGCACATGGAAGCAGCGCGAACGATCGCTACCGGACTCAAGGATATGGGCATCATGAAGGGAGATGTCGAGGAGGCAATTAAGGCCGGAGCGCATGCCATGTTCTTCCCGACAGGATTAGGACACATGATGGGGCTTGACGTGCATGATATGGAAAATCTGGGTGAAGTTTGGGTAGGATATGACGGAAAACCGAAATCTACGATGTTTGGTTTCAAGTCTTTGCGTCTTGCACGACCTCTTGAAGAAGGATACGTATTCACCATCGAACCTGGCATCTATTTTATGCCTGAACTGACAGCACTGTGGAAGAGCGAAGGACGACATAAAGACTTCATTAATTATGAGGAAGCAGAGAAATGGCTCGGATTTGGTGGCGTAAGAAATGAAGAGGATTATCTCGTGACTAAAGACGGCCATCGCCGCCTTGGCCCAGGCATTCCGATGACAACGGAAGGAGTCGAGGCACTACGCGCTAATTTGTATTGAATTGTACTAATAGGACTAATAAGACCAATAAGCCTAATAGGACTAATAAAAATAAGTCTTAGAAAAGAATGCCGATAGAGCAGAGTAATTATCAGAGACGTAATAATGGGGGGAGGCGCCAGGCTCCTCCCATGACTGACCCTACGGGTAAACTTCCTCCGCGTGATACCGACTTGGAGGAAGCGGTGCTTGGTGCGCTTATGATAGAGAAGGACGCATACATGAATGTATGTGATATCCTTTCTCCTGAAAGTTTCTATGACCCTAACAACCAGAAGATATTCAATGCCATTATGCAGCTCGGACTGTCGCAAAGGCCTATTGATATGCTGACGGTAGTGGAGCAACTGCGTGCCAATGGAGAGCTTGAGGAAGTGGGAGGAGCCATTAAGATAACAAGCCTTACTTCTAATATATATTCGGCGGCTAATGTGGAGTATCATGCCAAGATAGTGGCTCAGAAGTATCTTGCTCGCCGTCTTATCACATACGCCACCAATATCGAGACTAAGGCATTCGACGAGGGTAACGATATCGATGACCTTCTTCAAGAAGCGGAGGCACTTCTATTTGACATCTCACAGAATCAGATAAAGAGGGAGGTGACTCAGATTGACCCGGTCATAAATCTTGCAATAGAGCAGATACAGAATGCCGCTAATTCATCGTCGGGCCTTTCCGGACTGCGGACCGGCTATACAGATCTTGACAAGATGACATCTGGATGGCAGAATTCCGACCTTATCATCATAGCTGCGCGTCCGGCAATGGGAAAGACGGCGTTCGTACTTTCTATGGCTAAGGAGATGACAGTGACCTATAATATTCCTGTCGCGATATTCACACTTGAGATGGCCAACGTTCAGCTCGTAAAGCGACTATTGTCGAATGTTGCGAGTCTTGAAGGTGAGAAGATCAAAAGTGGTCAACTCAGCAATGAGGAATGGGACCGATTGAATGCTTCGCTTAAGAATGTCTATTCAGCACCACTATATCTTGATGAAACCCCGGGCTTGAGTATCACAGAACTCCGGACAAAAGCCCGCAGACTTGTGAGAGAGCATGGAGTGAAGATGATTATGATCGACTATCTGCAGCTGATGAGTGCCGGAGGACTGAAACTCGGAAGCCGTGAACAGGAGGTGTCGACAATATCCCGTTCGCTCAAGGCTCTTGCCAAGGAGTTGAATATCCCTGTAATAGCACTCTCGCAGTTGAACCGCAGTACTGAGACTCGTGAGGACAAGCGTCCGGTGCTTTCCGACCTTCGTGAGTCGGGAGCTATAGAGCAGGATGCCGATATTGTATGTTTTATTCACCGCCCGGAATATTACACAAAGAGCAGTGAGGATGCGCAGGGCAACAATATCCGAGGATTGGCAGAATTAATCATAGCCAAACATCGTAGTGGCGCTGTGGGTGATGTCAAACTGAGGTTTGTGTCTAAATATGCTAAGTTTGAGAACTGGCAGGAAGGATTCAATGCTGTGCAGAATGCTCTTGGAGAGGGTGGAGGTACTAAGATGGAGTTCCAATCGAAGATGAACTCGAGGGCGGGAAATGATGGAGGTAGTGTCGCATCCAAGTTTGCACAGGG
>CAZWJO010000116.1:0-10084 GCA_964634905.1 uncultured Sangeribacter sp. | reverse complement strand
TGAATAGTGAACAGTGAATAGTGAATAGTGAATAGTGAACAGTGAATAGTGAATAGTGAATTTAAATTATTCTCAATTCTCAATTCTTAATTCTCAATTCTCAATTCTCAATTATTCTAAATTCTCAATTAAAAAAATATGAGCATATATTTAAAAATGATATGGGCCTATCTGAAGATAGGTATTTTCGGATTTGGTGGAGGCTATGCGATGCTTTCACTCGTTGAGCGCTCCGTAGTCGGACCGGGATGGATTTCGGAACAGATGTTTACCGATATTGTGGCTATTTCACAAATGACTCCAGGACCAATCGGTATCAATTCTGCCACTTATATAGGCTATGTAGCACCCGGGCATGTCACAGGTGGAGAACTTGCATCTCCAATTTGGGGCCTCTTGGGGAGTATCCTTTGCACTCTTGCAGTTACTATCCCATCATTCATCCTCGTCATCAAGGCATCCCATTTCATACGGAAGCATAATGAAAGCGGTGTAATAAAGGCAATCTTTGCCGGTCTTCGTCCGGTAGTTGTCGGATTGATAGCATCGGCAGCCATCATGCTGATGAACTGGGCAAACTTCTCACCGGATCATGATACACGCACATTGATATGCAGCATTGCGATTTGTGCCGTCTCATTCTGTCTTGTATATTTCAAACTTCCCTATAAAGGAAAGAAAATCGGCATACATCCCATCCTTGTAATATGCATCATGGGGCTTGCTGGTTTCCTCCTATATTATTAACTAATTCATAATTAGCTACGCTCAAGCTAAAGCAAGTCATAATGCATAATGCATAATTGTTTGCCTCGGCATTCAATCATCAATGCGTATTGGATATTATACTAATATTATTTCAAGTATGGATTACGATAAGACACTTGAATGGCTATATGCTCAGTTGCCGATGTTTTCGCGTACCGGGGCTGCCGCCTATAAACCTGGTCTTCAGACCAGCCTTGACCTTGATTCCTATTTTGGCCATCCTCATAGAAAATTCAAAAGCATCCATGTGGGTGGAACTAATGGAAAAGGAAGCACCAGCCACATGTTAGCAGCTATTTTGCAAAGCCAAGGTTATAAGACAGGGCTTTACACCTCCCCTCACCTTGTTGACTTCCGCGAACGTATAAGAATTGATGGTAAGATGATCGATAAGGATGCCGTCGTTGATTTTGTCAAGAAGTTCCGAGAAAGCGGATATGAAGGGCGACCGAGTTTCTTTGAACTCACCATGATGATGGCTTTCGATTGGTTTGCTCAGCAGCGAGTTGACTATGCCGTCATTGAAGTAGGGATGGGAGGAAGGCTTGACTCCACAAATATCATTACTCCTGAATTGTCTGTCATCACCAATATTTCCAAAGACCATACCCAGTTTTTAGGGAAAACACTTCCTGAAATAGCTCGAGAAAAAGCGGGTATTATAAAAGAAGGTGTCCCATGTATTGTGGGTGAAGCTGAAGGAGAGATCCGAGAGGTTTTTGAAGAGAAAGCGAGTGAGGTTGGGACCACTATTCTATTTGCTGATACACTTCGTCCTTTGCAGAAGTGCGAGCCTTCCGCCGAGGGTGGTCTTGACTGCAGCAGTCCGATTTGTGGAGATTTCCATTGCCAGCTTGGAGGCTACTATCAGAAGAAGAACATAAATACTGTCTTGACAGCGCTTTATGAGATGAGACGTATCGGTATCGAAATTGACGACCAATCAATACAGAAAGGAATGGCGAATGTATGCGACCTGACCGGTTTGGCAGGACGATGGATGAAAGTGGCAGACAACCCTCTTACCGTCTGCGACACCGGACATAATGAAGCGGGCATCAGATACACGATGGAGCAACTTGAGAGGACTGCCGGAGAGAGAGGAGGTAAGAAACATCTTGTGATAGGGTTCGTGGCAGACAAAGCCATTGATGATATCATAGGTCTACTTCCAAAAGATGCTACCTACTATCTGACAAATGCCGCTATTCCCCGAGCCTTACCGGCGAACGACTTGAAATCCAAATTCCATGAACACGAAATCGAAGGAGAGACATTCGCAAATCCGAAGGAAGCTGTAAAAGCTGCCCTAAACAGTGCGTCGCCCCAAGACATAATCTATATCGGAGGAAGCACCTTTATAGTTGCAGACTATCTGGCATAGCCATTCATTCAAATGAAAAAACGGGCAGTTTCCTTCTCAGGATGCTGCCCGATAGCTTTTCTTCATTAGTCGACACAGAGTCTATTCAGACTCTGAATCATTCTTTGACTCAGTCTTAGATTCTTTGTTGGATTCGGATTTAGATTCCTTTTTTGACTCTAATTTGGTTTCTTTTTTTGATTCCGGTTTGGATTCCTTCTTGGAATTATCCGAGTGTGGGGGTTCTTCTTCCAAAAGGCGTTCAGAGCGTGTCTTATTTTTTGACTGGGCAGAGTTCATGTCGCTTTCTTCGTGGAGGAACACCTCCATACCCGTGCTGTCGATGACGCGATATTGCAGATAGGCGAGAGACTCGTCGGCCACTACTTTTACTCCTCTACCGAAACGGCGTTTCCACTTTCCATAAAGTGAGAATACCCCTTTCTTTATATATGCTTCCACAAATGGATGAACATAAAGGATAAACTTCTTGACTTCTAAGTGTTGAGTCAAATAATCCAGTTTTTCCTCCAGTTTGTCGGTAAAGAGCAATGATGGTTGCACCTCTCCCTTTCCGAAGCAAGAAGGACAGGTTTCCTCCGTAGTGATGTCAAGTGCAGGGCGCACTCTTTGTCGAGTGATCTGCATAAGTCCAAACTTCGACAGAGGCAATATGTTGTGGCGAGCGCGGTCATTCGACATATTGTCGCGCATGTGGTCCAAAAGTTGTTGACGATGCTCCGACTTTGCCATGTCAATAAAATCCACCACAATGATGCCCCCCATATCCCGGAGTCTCAACTGCCGGGCTATCTCATCGGCAGCCCTCAGATTCACTTCCAGAGCATTCGTCTCCTGGTCCTGGGAGGCCTTGCTGCGGTTGCCTGAATTGACATCTATCACATGCAAAGCCTCGGTATGCTCGATAATAAGGTAAGCTCCGGATTTGAAAGAAACTGTTTTACCGAAGGCAGATTTGATCTGCCTCGTTATGTTGAAGCTATCAAAGATAGGTATGTCTTTTGCGTATAATTTTACTGTCTCTTTCCTATCTGGAGCAATCAAAGCAACATAGTTTTGAATTTGCTCAAAAATCTCAGCGTCGTTCACATAGACGCTCTCAAACGAGGGATTGAAGATGTCTCGGATGATTCCGACCGCCCTTGATTCCTCTTCATAGATGAGCGATGGAGGCACGCTCCTCTGCATTTTAGCAATGGAGTTCTTCCAAGTCTCTACAAGGGTTTGAAGTTCGTTGATAAGCTCTGCTACCTTTTTTCCCTCAGCCGATGTGCGTACTATTACACCGAACCCTTGAGGTTTTATACTGCTGATGATCTGACGCAGACGGATCTTTTCCTCGGTAGACTTTATCTTTTGAGAAATTGAAATCTTGCTTCCGAAAGGGATCAGCACCATAAACCGACCAGTCAGAGTTAACTCTGTAGTTAGTCTTGGACCCTTTGTGGAAATCGGCTCTTTGGCAATTTGCACTAAGAGCTTTTGTCCCGGTTGAAGCAAATCTGAAATTCGTCCCTGCTTAGGGATTTCAGGTTGCGCTGCTATGCTGGAGATTTCCGGAACTGTCTCAGGATGTTCAAAAGCCTCGTTGAGAAAGGCACTATAAGTATTGAACTGAGGTCCTAAATCCAGATAATGAAGAAAAGCGTCCTTTTCATAGCCAACGTCGACAAAGGCTGCGTTGAGTCCCGGCATCAGTTTTTTGACCTTCGCAAGATAGAAATCGCCTACTGAATAGACGACATTCCTACTCTCCTTCTGCAGGGATACAAGACGCGAGTCCTCGAGCAGCGCTATAGAGATGTCTTTAGGCTGCACGTCGACGAAGAGTTCGCTTTTCATTGTGTCCATTTCAGGATAATAATGCATAATTCATAATGCATAATTCATAATTAGCTGCGCTCAAACTTAAAGTTCCTTGTCGCTGACATTAAATAGAAATACGATTATGATAGAATGCAGTTAATTTGTTTATTTGCTTAAATGGTTAAACTAAAATAAAGAACAAGCGGGTACATGGTATGAATCAACATCCCATCCATCCGGCTTGTTCATGAGGCTTTGTCCGCTCCATGAGTGGAGAGCGGCTTGCTGAGTGTGTCGGTGAAGACGCTCCGGATTTATCCGGATTATTTCTTCTTATGACGATTCTTTCTCAGTCTTTTTTTACGCTTGTGCGTAGCCATCTTATGGCCTTTTCTTTTCTTTCCGCTGGGCATAATAAATAATATTTTGATGGTATGTTTTTAATGAAAAATCTTCTAATTTTTACGTCTCAAGGATCCTCCGAAAAAGACACTCTTGATTTGCGACTGCAAATATCGTTATTTTTTTTGAATTAATCACTATTTAGGAGCCAAAAAATACGATTTATATGCAAAATTAGTGTTATCTTTGCAGAAAAAGACGGATTATGACCACTAAATGGATATTTTTTGACCTTGACGACACGCTCTTCGACTTCTCATGCTCCTCGTTGATATCGCTCCGACGACTATGGGAAGAAATGCCGGAAATACGGAGTAGATTTAATACAGCTGAAGCTTTCATCGATGAGTATCACATCCACAACAAGCGAATGTGGGAACTTCATGAAAGGGGACAAATCACCGCTGATTTCCTGAAGCCTGAACGTTTCCGACTGACCATAAATCCTTACCACTATGATGAGGAAACGGTTAAAAAGATGCGGACGGTCAACGATCGTTATCTCTGGCTCCTTGGAGAATGTAATACTCCAATGGAAGGAGCTAAGGAATTGCTCGAAGAGCTATCCGGAAAATATCTTATAGGGGTTCTGACCAATGGCTTCACGGAAGTGCAGTACCGGAAACTGCGATCTACGGGGCTTCATCGATATATCCAGCGCATGGTAATAAGTGACGAAATCGGGATTCAGAAGCCGGATCCGAGACTTTTCCGATATGCGGAACAAGCGACAGGAGCAACCTCTAAAAATATAGTAATGATAGGCGATAATCCTGCCAATGACATCCAAGGAGCATTAGATGCGGGATGGAGGGCACTCTATTTTGATTGGAAGTCGAAAGTATTTGATTCCGATTCAGAGCTTTTCGTAGGGAGAGTAAGTAAGCTTATAGATGTCGTAGATATACTTAAATAGTTAGCTTTTGACGGTGCGGGACGCATGCGGAGCATGCTTGCTACTTTTATGACGCTATTAATTATCAAAGGTTAGGCCGGAAACTCCATTAAGGCGGGAGTGGAGGCTTTCGGCGTCGTCTAGACGGATTGAGAGTGTCATTGAGCAAGAGTTGTCGAAGTCCTGCCTAATTATTTCTGCGCCGGTCGATTTCACTACCTTCATGACATCATTCATTACCATATAAGGGAATGTGAATGAGAATTGGGATTGCGATACACATTCCTTAATCCCGGAAGCTTCAAGGCAAAGCGAAGCAGCCTCTTTATATGCAGCTATGAGTCCCGGAGTTCCTAACTTTATTCCCCCGAAATATCTTACCACTCCCACCGCCACATCAGTTAGACCAAGAGAGTTTATCTGACCGAGAATAGGTTTTCCCGCTGTCCCCGAGGGTTCGCCATTATCATTAGCCTGCCATTCGTTGCGCTCCGGACCAACCACGTATGCCCAGCAGACATGGCGCGCATCATGATATTCATTTTGCAGTGCCTTTAGCCTTGCTTTTGCATCATCTGCCGAGACTACGTGATATGCAAAGGAAAGAAACCGGCTTTTCTTCTCTGTGAACTTACCGGTTCCTTCCCTTTCTATTGTATAGAAAATATCAGCCATCTAATCATCCAAACATATTGATGGCATCTTGCCACATCTTGGGATAAAGAAGCATTCCAGAAGCTACTTCTTTAGCTACAGATTCTCCAAGGGTCTCTTTCACAATCTCCAGTGCCCAAAGCAAAGCGTTGGCGGGGCCATTACCTGTCACATATTTACCCGAAACAACTACCTTGGTGTCCTCGTGGATACCCCCTTCTACTTTACCTTCAAATCCTGGATAGCAAGTGAATTTCTCCCCTTTCAAAACGCCGAGTTGACCGAGCACCTCACCCGGGGCAGCACAGATTGCAGCCATTCTGCCAGAGGCAGAAGCAGCCTGATTATGGATAAGACCCTGAAGCGGTGCAAATTCATAGAGGTTGGTTGCACCTGGAAGGCCACCCGGGAAGATAAGCCATTCCGCATCTGTAAAGAGGGTACTGTCATAAAGAACGTCGGCTACGACAGTAACGCCATGAGCCCCCTTAACTTGAAGGGAAGCTGTAATTGACACTGTCTTCACATCCATTCCTGCTCTACGAAGGATGTCTATTACAGAGATAGCTTCAATTTCTTCGAAGCCATCAGCTAAAAATACAAATGATTCTTTCATGATGTTTTTTAATTTAAGTTTCGCTAGCTCAACTTCAAGGGTTTCCTTCAATTTTCGCTTGCGAAAGTTGATTTTTAAATGTCAAGACTCTTGATGTCTTGCCGACACCAAGAGTCTTTTATATTAACAATTTTTCTTAGTTAATTGTTGAAGAATGCCCATTAGAAAACACCCTGAGCATGCATTGCCTTAGCCACTTTGAGGAAACCAGCAGTATTGGCACCCTTCACATAGTTGACAAAACCGTCATCGGTCTTACCATACTTAACGCATTGCTCGTGGATATCCTTCATAATTTCCTGAAGTTTCTGATCTACTTCCTCAGCAGTCCATTTCATCTTCTGTGCATTCTGGGCCATTTCAAGACCAGAAACAGAAACGCCACCTGCGTTCGCTGCCTTACCCGGAGCGTAGAGTATCTTAGCTTTGAGGAATTCAGCAACTGCTTCACGAGTAGAAGGCATGTTTGCTCCCTCGCTTACTGCGATGACTCCACCATCAACGAGCGCTTTAGCTTCTTCACCGTTGATTTCGTTCTGAGTTGCAGAAGGCATAGCGATGTCATATTTCATAAGGGTCCAAGGACGCATTCCACTGTGATATGGAAGATTTTCGTTTGCTGCATACTCGCTGCAACGTCCGCGGAAATAGATCTTATGCTCGAAGAGACGGTCAAATTGCTCCTGAGTCATTCCTTCAGGGAAGAGCACTGTGCCTTCACTGTCGCTCATTGACATCACCTTAGCTCCGAGTTTTAGAAGTTTTTCGGCTGTATAAAGTGCCACGTTACCTGAACCGGAAATAGCCACCTTCTTGTCTTTGATATCGATGCCCTTAGTGGCAAGCATGTTGAGCAGGAAATATACGTTACCGTAGCCAGTAGCCTCAGGACGCATCAGTGAACCACCGAAGTCAAGACCCTTACCGGTAAATGTACCGGTGAATTCGCGCTGCATCTTCTTATACCAGCCGAACATATAGCCAACTTCACGGCCACCTACACCTATATCGCCGGCAGGAACGTCAGTGTCAGCACCGATATGGCGAGAAAGTTCCTGCATAAATGCTTGGCAGAAACGCATCACTTCCATGTCGCTCTTTCCGCGCGGTGAGAAGTCGCTGCCACCTTTTGCGCCACCCATAGCAAGAGTGGTGAGCGAATTCTTGAAAGTCTGCTCGAAAGCAAGGAATTTCAGGATTGAGAGATTTACTGAGGAGTGGAAACGGATACCACCCTTGTAAGGGCCGATTGCATTGTTGTGCTGAACGCGGTAGCCCATATTTGTGCGTACTTTACCCTTGTCGTCGATCCAGGATACGCGGAATGAATAGATGCGGTCTGGAATACATAGACGCTCGATGAGGTTTACGTTTTCGAACACAGGATATTCGTTGTATACATCCTCGATTGATTCGATCACTTCTTCTACAGCCTGAAGATATTCCGGCTCATTGGGAAATCTTCTCTGCAATTCTGCAAGAAACTCTTGTGCTTTCATCTTTTTACCTTTTTAATATAATTATTAATGCATAATTCATAATGCATAATTAGCCACGCCTAAGTTTAATAAGAAATTTGCCCTAAACATTCAAACGTAAATGCCAATATGAAAGTATGCTATTAATATTATTATATATGTTGTTATAGTTGTAATTATCTGTTTTCGGCTGCAAAGTTATCAAAAATATTTCATATATGCAAAAAATATATCATTTTTCTTAGCTATTCTCATTTCGCTCGCATTTTAATCTTATCTATGGAGCCGACGGCTTCCCAGCCGTCGGGTAAGGTATTCAAAGGCTGACAAATACTTCAGACGGTTAGGAAGCCGTCTGCTCCATAAATTATCCAGTCTTCGATGCAGCGAGTCTTTGAAGAGAAATTGACACCAATCCTTATAATTTGCCGCCCATCCATTTGGTATTTGTGGCCGTATTTCTTTTCTTCTATCTGTCGGAGCGCTTCTTCGGCTGATCCGTCGTATTTCAGCTCTATTACGTAAATGTAGTCTTCAGTCTTTACCGTTATGTCGATACTTCCATCCGATGTAGCGGATTCGGCCTCAGTCTCAAGACCTATGATGTCAACCAAAAGGAAGAAGGCATTGTGGAAGTTGTTCTCATTGTCCATCTTCATCTTGAAATGTACGCCGGCAAAATATGCTTGAAGACATTTCTTGGCTGCCTCCGCATTTCCTAAAATGAAATACATCACCATGTCAGAAATTATCTTCTTAGCTTCCCCCTGATATTGGGATTTCACATAATAAGGCAAAAGAACTTTGAAAAAACCATCCCTGACTTCCTTGTTTGGGATTCCAAGATGATAACGCTTTATTTTAGCATTATAATCTTTTATCGTCAGATAACCTGTTTGATAGAGCAACGCTATCGGTTGAGGAGTAAGCAAATCAAGTCCTTTCATTTCATCTTCAGAACAATGCACATCAAACATTGAAGGGAGGTCAGCATTAACACGCTTTAAAGTCTCAGCCACTATAGTTGGCATCCCAGTGTCGTTCCAGAAAGTATCAATCTTACGATCATTCAATGCATTCAGCAACGACCATGGATTGTAAATTTCGCTTCCCAATTCGGCAAACCTATATCCATCATAGTTTTCCTTTAGAGCCAAAAAAGCCTCGTCAAAAGACATTCTCCTTTTATTAGCTAAAACTTCGATGCCAGAGCTCATATAGTCAAACATTTCTTTTTCTGTGATACCACAAACATCTGCAAAATCATCTGAAAAGGTTATGTCTTTGATATTATTTAGGTCGGAGAAGACACTGAGTTTACTGAAACGACTGACTCCTGTCAAAAAGACAAGCTTAATATGTTGAGCCGAACTTTTGAAATTTGAGTAAATTGAAGACAGGCGTTCACGATAATGGTCAAGGTTCTCTTTCTTGTTGATATTGTCAACAAGAGGTTTGTCATATTCGTCAACCAAAATCACAACTTGTTTTCCTGTCTTTTCATGGGCTTTTTCAATAATATTCTTGAATCGTACAGAAAAAGAGGCCCCGATTACATCAACTTCATATTTCGACTCCCACTTTCTAAAAGTATCATCCAATATGGGGTCAAGTATTCCCTGGGTTGTATATTTATCTCTATTTAAGTCTAAACGTAAGACTGGAAATGGTTCCCAGATCCAGTCGGTGGAATCAATGAAAAGGCCCTTGAAAAGTTCCCTTTCTCCTTCATAGAAATATTGGAGAGCAGACAGGAAGAGGCTTTTGCCAAACCTACGGGGACGGGCAAGGAAGAAATACTGACCTCCTTCATCGATGATTTTTTTTATAAAAGAGGTTTTATCAATGTATACACATCCACGCTCTCTTAAAGTCTTGAAGTCCTGCTGACCGATAGGATATTTTATCTTCGTTCCTTCCATAATTCTCATTTTTCTTGCAAATATACTCATTTCTATATAGTTTTGCAAATTTTTCTTTAAGAAGTTGTTTTTGCTTATTTATTTATCAAAAAATGCCTATATATGGAACTTTCGAAAGTTGAGTTCTTGAAAAAATCTCGCTCAGAGGAAACACGGAGG
>CAZWJO010000115.1:0-10186 GCA_964634905.1 uncultured Sangeribacter sp. | reverse complement strand
TTAGATGATTTCAACTCCGGGCTTGTCGGTGATTTTGCCAATGATTGAGGCTCTTTCACCGTGGTTTTGGAGAATTTCGATAGCTTTGTCCGCATCTTTTTCATCTACAGCAAGCACCATGCCAATGCCCATATTGAAGATATTGAACATCTCACGATGAGGAACATTGCCATATTTTTCAAGAAGCTTGAAGACAGGCAGGATTTCCCAAGATCCTTCTTTCACCTCGATGCCTTGTCCATCATGGAGTATACGAGGTATATTCTCGTCGAAACCCCCTCCTGTAATGTGGGCCACTCCGTGTACATCAACGTTGCGGATCACATCAAGAACCGGTTTTACATAAATGCGTGTTGGCGTGAGAAGAACTTCACCTAAAGTCTTGTCTCCTGTCTCCTCATATTTTTTGTCAAAATCAAGACCTGCGTCAGCTACTATCTTGCGGACGAGTGAGAATCCATTGGAATGAACTCCGGAAGATGCTATTCCGACAAGCACATCTCCTGTCTTCACCTTGCTCCCGTCGATAAGGTTGCTTCGGTCAACTGCTCCTACTGTAAAGCCTGCGATATCATAGTCTCCGGGTTGGTACATTCCAGGCATTTCAGCGGTCTCGCCGCCTATAAGTGCGCAGCCAGCCTGACGACAACCTTCAGCTACCCCTGAGACGATTGCCTCAACCACTGCCGGCTCATTCTTCCCAACTGCTACATAATCAAGGAAGAATAGCGGTTCTGCTCCCTGTGCAAGCACATCGTTTACGCACATTGCCACTGCATCAATACCGATTGTATCATGTTTGTCAACAGCGAAAGCAATTTTCAATTTTGTGCCCACGCCGTCAGTGCCGCTTACAAGAATTGGTTCCTTATATCCGAGGCTTGCAAGATCGAACATCCCGCCGAATGCACCAATATTGCCCATAACGCCCGGGCGGTTTGTGCTTGCCACATGCTTTTTGATGCGGCTTACCACTTCATATCCGGCTTCAAGATTCACGCCGGAGGCTTCGTATGATTTAGCCATCTTTAACTTAATTGAGAATTGTGAATTGAGAATTGAGAATCTATTTGAATTGAGAACTGAGAATTGAGAATTATAGAAGAAGGAATTTGAAAGATTCAACGATGAATAATTCTCAATTCTCAATTCTCCATTCTCAATTACTTTTGGAAGTATTTTACTGCGTTAGCAAAAAGATTTTGCCGTTTGTCGCCGGCAATATTCTTGAATAGACCGTCGTCATATCTCTCAGAGTGTCCCATCTTGCCGAGGATTTGTCCGTCCGGACTGATGATACCTTCGATTGCATCTGTTGATCCATTTGGATTGTATGGGCTGACCATAGTCGCATTTCCATTTGCATCTGCATACTGGAAAGCTATCTGACCATTCTCTGCAAGTTGCTTCACAAGTTCTGCACTTGCTGTGAATTTGCCCTCACCATGAGATACTGCAATAGAGTGCAACTGTCCGATCTCAAATCCATCAAGCCATGGAGAGGCTACGCTTCCGACACGAGTCACAGCTATCTGCGAGATATGACGGTTGATATCATTACGGAAGAGGGTAGGGCTCTCTGGAGAAAGCTCGCCGATCTTGCCGAATGGAAGAAGTCCTGACTTGACAAGGGCTTGGAATCCGTTACAGATACCTATAATTAGTCCTCCACGTTTCAAGAGGCGTTCGATTGCTTCTTTGACAGCATCATTCATAATGACACTGGCAATAAACTTGCCGCTTCCGTCAGGTTCGTCGCCAAGAGAGAAACCACCGCTGAATGCCAAGATATGGCAATCATCTATCATCTTTGCCATTGTAGCTACTGATTCGCGGGTCTGATCTGGTGTGAGATTACAGAATACGCTTGTAGTGCAATTTGCTCCTTCACGGCTGAATGCGCGGATCATGTCGTAATCGCAGTTCGTGCCCGGGAATACAGGTAGATATACTGTAGGATGCTCAATAGGGTCACCATTCCATGTCAACTTGTTTTCACCGGAAGTTGCATTTTCAGCAACCCCCGTGGTGGCAGCATGATCGGGATAGATCTCATTGAATCGGTCGCTGTTGGCTTTCTTAAGCATGAAGATTTCCTTTCGGTCTCCATTTATATTGACGATCGGATCAGAGATAGTTGCACCTATTGGCTGGTATTCCTCTCCAAGTTTTTCAGCACTTTCCACTACGATTGCTCCATAGTTCCATTTGTAAAGATCTTCGGCCGGATATTCGATTTCTGCACCAATTTCATTGCCGAAACTCATTTTTGCAACGGCCTCGCCAACTCCACCGAAACCAAGAGCGTATGCTGCTTTGATCTTGCCGGCTTTGATATCTTCATGGATGGTAGCGAAATTCTTCTTCAGTTGGTCAGTGTTTGGCATCCCGTTTTCGAGGGGTTTTGCCTCAAGAATATAGATCAAATCACCCGCTTCTTTGAACTCCGGACTAATCACATCTCTTGCATCTACCGGAACTATACCGAAGGCAATAAGTGTTGGAGGAACTGAAATGTCAGCGAATGTTCCGCTCATAGAGTCTTTGCCTCCAATAGATGGGAGTCCGAATTCCTTTTGCATCTTCAATGCGCCAAGCAATGCCGCTGCAGGTTTCCCCCATGACTTGTCGGTGTGCATACGCTCGAAATATTCCTGATATGAGAAACGCATGCGTGATGTATCGCCTCCGGCGGCTGCTACCTTGGCCACAGCTTCTACAACTGCGTAGGCTGCACCGTGATAAGGGCTCCATTCGCTGATAAATGGATTGAAACCGTATGCCATCATGCTGGCAGTGTTCGTGTATCCACCTGTAGGAAGTTTTTGTACGCTAACTTGGGTTTCTGTTCCCTGAGTCTTACCACCGAATGGCATTAGTACTGTCGAAGCTCCGATTGTAGAGTCGAACATCTCGATAAGTCCCTTTTGAGAAGTGACATTATCATCTGCAAGCATCTCTTCAAATGATGCCGGAGTAATATGGGGCATTTCCGGAGTTATGGCTCCGATTGTTACGGTAGCCTTGCGTGTAGCTCCTGCTGAGTCGATAAACTCTCTGCTTAAATCTGCTACGACTTCACCGTTCATCATCATGCGCATACGTCCTCTATCAGTGACATCTGCTACATGAGTCACCTCAAGGTTTTCCTCATTGCAGTATTTGATGAACTCTTCCATATCCTTTTTCTCAACCACTACGCTCATGCGCTCCTGGCTTTCGCTGATGGCAAGCTCAGTGGCGTTAAGACCGCTATACTTAACCGGGACGCGGTCGAGATAAATGTCGAGTCCATCAGCTAATTCGCCGATAGCAACGCTGACACCACCTGCACCGAAGTCGTTCGACTTTTTGATGAGGCGAGTTACTTCAGGACGGTGGAAGAGACGTTCTATCTTTCGCTCTTCTGGTGCATTACCTTTCTGAACTTCACTCCCGCATTGTTCAAGAGAACTAACATTATGCTCTTTGCTTGAGCCGGTTGCTCCTCCGATACCATCACGTCCTGTGCGGCCTCCAAACATCAGGATTACATCGCCGGCTGCAGGACGCTCACGACGAACGTCAGCTTGTTTGACCGCACCAACTACAGCTCCAACTTCAAGACGCTTTGCAACATAGTTTGGATGGAAGATTTCACGTACGTGGGTTGTAGCAAGACCGATCTGGTTGCCGTAGCTGCTGTATCCGGCTGCAGCGCGCTTTGAGATGACACGTTGTGGAAGCTTTCCCTTCATTGTCTCGCTGACAGGTTTGTAGATATCCCCGGCTCCAGTCACACGCATAGCCTGATAAACGTAGCTGCGGCCGCTCAGCGGGTCTCGGATTGCACCTCCAAGGCAGGTAGATGCGCCACCGAAGGGTTCGATTTCAGTTGGATGGTTGTGAGTCTCATTCTTGAACATCAGGAGCCATTTCTCCTTCTCGCCCTTCTCATTATCCACATCAATGACTATGGAGCAAGCATTGTTCTCCTCGCTTTCTTCCTGATCGTCAAGAATCCCCTTTGCTTTAAGCCATCGCGCACCAATGCAAGCAAGATCCATAAGACATTGACGCTTTTCCTCACGACCAAGATCCTTGCGCATATCGTGGTAAAGCTTCAAAGATTCTTTGATATCATCGGCTACTACACTGTCTTCCACTTCAATATTGGTCAATTCTGTCATGAAGGTAGTGTGGCGGCAGTGGTCGCTCCAGTAAGTATCGAGTATTCTAAGTTCAGTTTCCTTTGGATCTCTTCCCTCTTTCTGGAAATATTCCACCACTGTCATAAGGTCGGCATCGTTCATAGCCAGACCCATTTCTTTGATAAATTCCGGAGCCTTTTCGAGAGTGATTTCTCGGAATCCTTCGAGTACTTTGACAGGAGATGCAGTAGCACGCTCAGGAGGACAAAGAATGGTCATATCCTTTTTGCGCGATTCTACGGCATTGATAGTATAATGGGCTATTTTTTCAAGGTCAGCATCAGAAACTCCTTCATCGAAGATCATAAGTTTAGCGCTTCTGATTTCCACCTCTGAAGTCGGATCAATGAGTTTGACACAGTCTTCTGCTGAAGAGGCACGTTGGTCAAACTGGCCTGGGAGACATTCCACAGCAAGATATCTCTTGCCATTGATGTCAAAATCTTCGCAGACTATGTCTGTGGCCGGTTCGCCGAATACTTTGTATTTTGCTTCCTCTACAAGAGCTGGGTCTGCGTTGAAGACATCATAGACGCAAATCAAACGCAGGTCTTTAATGTCGAGACCAAGGTTTTCATTGAGTTCCCGTCGGAGACTGTCGGCCTCAACTTTGTAAGCACCGCTCTTCTCCACGAAAATTCGTTTATTCTGATTCATAGTTGCAGTATGGATAGTTTTTAGTTGAGTTCGCTTGCAAGAACCTTTTCGGCTTGTTTCTTGCGGAAGGCAGCCATTTTTTCTTCGAGAGCCTTGTCGGTCACTGCCATGATTTCAATAGCGAGAAGGGCTGCATTTTTAGCTCCGTCTATGCTTACAGTAGCTACAGGAATACCGGATGGCATCTGCACCATCGATAGCAGAGAATCGAGTCCGTCAAGTGTCCGTGCTTTGATGGGTACTCCAATTACCGGGAGAGTTGTGAATGCTGCACAAACGCCTGCAAGGTGGGCTGCACCTCCCGCGGCTGCGATGATCGCTGCATACCCGGCTTCACGTGCTCCACTTACCCACGTCTCAAGTTCGTGTGGGGTGCGGTGTGCACTAAGCACTTTCTTGTCGTATTCAACGCCGAATTCTTCAAGGATTTCAGCACTTCCTTTCATTACGGGCCAATCGGAAGCAGAACCCATTACAATACCAATTTTCATTGCTGTCATTGTTTTTTATAAATGCAAAACCGCATTCCGAGAAGTCGGAACGCGGTCTTTCCTATGCGTAATTATCCGAAACTGCACGACACATCGCTGCTTCAAGTCCGCACACGTTTTGTATAGCCCTCAAGCTATGATGCAATCGGCGGAATGACAAATGTTTACTACGTCGTTTGTGCTTGCGTGTGATGAGCATGTTCCGGTCTTGATTTCTTTTTATGAAAATTTGATGCAAAGTTAATAAAAAACTTTGACATTTCCAAATATTTCTTTTATAGGGACGCACGGCTCGTGCGTCCGCATTATCTGCAAATAATCACTTTACGGACGCACGAGCCGTGCGTCCATACAAGTGCCGGTTAATCCTTGCGGATTGCAGCTCTACGAATCTTACCGGAAATGGTCTTTGGTAATTCGTCTACAAATTCTACAATACGGGGATATTTATAGGGTGCAGTTACTCGCTTCACATGGTTTTGAATGTCCTTAATCAACTCATCACTCTCCTTACCCTTGTAATCCTGGGCAAGCACTACAGTGGCTTTCACTACCTGTCCACGCACTTCGTCGGGAACTCCAGTGATGGCACATTCTACGACCGCAGGGTGAGTCATCAGCGCACTTTCCACTTCAAATGGACCGATACGATAACCTGAAGACTTGATAACGTCGTCTTTGCGACCGACAAACCAATAATATCCATCTTCATCGCGCCAAGCTACATCGCCAGTATGGTAAAGCCCATCGTGCATAGCCTCGTTGGTCAGCTCCTCATCATTGAGATATTCTTTGAAGAGTCCAAGTGGTTTCTTCCCGGGATGCAGACGCACTACTATCTCTCCGTGTACTCCATCTTCAACGGGCTCATCATTGTCATCAACGAGATCAATATCGTATTCCGGACCTTTCAGTCCCATAGAGCCCGGTTTAGGTTCACACCACGGGTAGGTCGCTACTGTCAGGGTAGTTTCAGTCTGACCAAATCCTTCCATAAGTCGAAGACCGGTCAGTTTTTTCCATTCGTCGAAGACGCTCGGATTAAGAGCCTCGCCTGCGATAGTGCAATATTTTAGAGTAGAAAGATCAAATTTTGAGAGGTCTTCTCGGATCAAGAAGCGGAATATTGTCGGAGGTGCACAGAGTGAAGTGATTTTATAATCCTGAATCATGTGGAGAACGTCCACTGGTTCAAATTTGTCAAAGTCATAGACAAACACGTCTGCACCGGCTATCCATTGACCGTATAGTTTTCCCCATACGGCCTTACCCCAACCGGTGTCAGCAAGGGTTAGGTGAAGGCTCTCAGGATTCAAATTGTGCCAGTAGCTTGCTGTTATGATATGTCCGAGAGGATAAGTAAAGTCATGAGCTACCATTTTGGGTTCTCCAGTGGTGCCTGATGTGAAATAAAGAAGGCTAACATCATCATTAGTGTTAGCAAGTTCCGGACGCTGGAATGGTGCAGCTTTCTCAATAGAAGAGTTGAAGTCGTACCAGCCTTCCGGGACCACCGGACCTGTAGATACAACAGCTTTCACTGATGGGCATTTGGGGAGGGCTTTTTCAATATGGTCTACAATCACCTGATCGCCTGCGCATACGATAGCCTTAATATCAGCCATCTCGCAACGATAAATGATATCCTTCGGTGTCAGAAGATGAGTGGCTGGGATGACAGTGGCGCCAAGTTTATGAAGAGCGACTATTGAAAACCAGAACTGGTAGTGACGTTTCAATATGAGCATGACTTTGTCGCCGCGTCCGATTCCTATCGACTGAAAGAAAGATGCTGTCTTGTCTGACTCGCGTTTTATATCAGCAAATGTGAAATGTCTAACTTCTCCTTTGTCATTGGTCCATAAAAGAGCCTCCTTTTCCGGCTCCTTCTCTGCCCAAGCATCGACGACATCATATCCAAAGTTAAAATTTTCAGGCACGTTTACTTTGAAATTGGCCATAAAGTCATCGTATGACTCAAATTGAGTCTTACTAAGAAATTTCTCTAACATATCTTTTTTACCTATATTTTTTAATTGAGAATTGAGAATTGAGAATTAATAATTTACTCCCGGTTGAGAAATTACGATGGGTCTTGATTTTCATTTTTATGATTATCAACATTATTGTTGATGGTCTTTAATATTGAGACGAGGATTTTCAATATTTCTGTACAATCTTCATTAATATTATCATACTGCTTTTGATTTATGTAGTCATTTCTAAAGAGGAGTTTAAGCCAATATTCTGTCTCTCTTGCCTCTTTGAGAGCGATATTCATCTTAAACTGAAAATCTCTGTCTGAAAATCCTTCAACCGCTTCGTGAATATTTGCTCCAATTGAAGTTCCACTTCTAAGAATTTGCTTTGCAAGTACGTACTCTTTTTGTTCGGTAGTAAGATATTTGTATAATTTTACTATCCTGACTGCAAATTCGAATGATTTATTCAAAATTACATTATCTTGGCGTCCGCTCATAATTCTCAATTCTCAATTCTCAATTCTCAATTACTTCAAAATTAATTGATTATTGCAATCATTTTTGCTTCGCGGTCTCCGATAGCGCGTAGGAAGTGAGGCATTGAGGAGTCGAACATTATACTGTCGCCGGGACGGAGGATAGTCGACTTTTTGCCAATAGTTATTTCCAGTTCTCCTTCAAGAACATAGTTGAATTCATGACCTTCATGGGTGTTGGGGGAGTGCTTCGTGCCTGCGGTATGATCAGGAGATATTGTCACGAGGAAGGGAATCATGTTTCTTTGACGGAATCCTGATGCAAGATCCTCGTAGGAATAAGCGGCACGCCGCTCAACTTTGACGCCTTTCCCTTTGCGGTTGACATAATAAGAGTTCATCTTAGGCTCTTCGCCAAAAAGAAGAGCTGTGAGTTCCACGCCATTACGGCTTGCAAGCCTCTGAAGGAAGCTTACTGGAATATCATATTGTCCACTCTCATATTTGAGAAGAGTCTCAGGAGTGACACCGCAGTCAGCTGCCATTTCCTCTACAGAAAGGTCGAGCGAGTCGCGAAGACCCTTGAGTCGTTGTGCGAGTTGTGCAAGTTGGTCCATATATTTACCTGTATTATCGTTGTTTGTAATTCAATGAGAAAAATTATGCAAAAGTATGCAAATTTTTTAATATGACCAACTAATTGCACAATAAAATCAAAATGTGTAAAATATCCTGTTCGCGTCAATCCCACAAATCGTCATAATCCCCGGTTTGTTTCATTCTAAAAAGTTTGGCAAATAAAAAAACTTCTTCTTGTGATAATAAACCTTCACGTATAAAATGAAGATTCATCATACGGCTGATTCCTGCGTGGCTGGTTGTTGAGAGCAGCCTGCTCAATAGTAATGCTTCGCAAATATAAAATACCGAGTAATATAGTCTGTTTGCGGCAAGATTACAAAATTCACTCGTAATGATAAAGTTCAACTCATCACCGTCCTCCTCAGGTTCTCGATGATGCGTCGGGCGGTGCTCAGGTCCGCATCCTCATCCTTTGGCTTGGGTCTCTTGCGCGCGAAGTATGTGGTGATTCCTTTTTCCGTGCAGACTATCCTGTATGTAAAGATACAAGATTCTTATAGAACTACCAAACAATTAATTAGATATTTTCTGAATATTCCTTATTGAAGGTAAAAAGCGCAGTGGCCAACTTATCGAGAGCTATAAAGTTGTAGCTAAACTGGAAAAGTTAAAATCAGATATTACAGCTGCGGTATCCATTTCAAATTAAGGATTGTGTCTGTTTAGAATAGGTAGACTGTGTGGGGTAAAATCACTTTATCTTGAAAAAATATCGAGATAAAGTGAAGAAACTTGCTAAAATATGTGGCTCGTGAGAGAAAATGTATTATCTTTGCATAAGAATATGGAACAGCTACAAAACTTTATCGGAAGAGAGAATGAGCGCAGGGAACTTGACAGGTGTCTTGGTTCCAACCGTTCAGAACTTGTCATTGTATATGGGCGCAGACGTGTAGGCAAGACATTTTTAGTCGAACAGCACTTCAAGCAGAAATTCGATTTTTGGTATGTCGGGAGACGTAAGATTCCGACAAGGGAACAACTGCGTCAATTCGGAAGGGCGCTGACGAGATTTTCCGGTAAGGCTTATAGCTTTGCAACTTGGTTTGAAGCCTTTGATGCCCTTGAGGATTATCTTGACACATTGCCCCGTGATAGGAAGAAAGTTGTCTTTATCGATGAGATGCCTTGGATTGACAGGGTGCATTCAAACTTTGTGCTCGCTCTTGAAGGTTTCTGGAACGGTTATGCAATGAGCCGGGGAGACATCATGCTTGTAGCAACAGGATCAGCCACATCATGGATGCGTGATAAACTAATTGAGAACAAAGGTGGACTTCATTCAAGAATCACAAGTCAGCTCCACATCACCCCGTTTACGCTTGGAGAGACGGAAACGTATCTTGAAAATATCGGTATAGAATGGGACAGGTATCAAATCTTACAGGCGTATATGGTTCTCGGTGGTGTTCCGTTCTACTACAGTCTTCTTGACCCCGGACTGAGCCTTTCACAGAACATCGACATGCTCTTCTTCAAATCAGATGGTAAACTTAAGGATGAGTTCGATGAGCTGTACACGGCATTGTTCAAGTATGCAGACAGATATATTGAAGTAGTCAAGGTCTTAAGCAGCCATAGATTCGGCATGACATTCAATGAACTGGAAGATGCCGTAAAGATTGAAGGAGGGCAACTTACTAAAATATTGAAGAATCTTGAACGTTGTGACTTCATAGACCGGTGGTCTCAGTATGGGAACAAGAAACGAGAGGAAGTATTACGCCTTACAGACTTCTATACACTCT